>JAEZUH010000086.1 GCA_023443485.1 Bacillota bacterium
ATTTTTTGAGCATCATAAATTCCGTTCAAAATGGTTTTGGCCTCATTAGTGGAGATGACTTCTTCATTCTCGCAAGCCACAAGCGAGAAAATGCTGAGAAGTATCATAGGAATGCTTAATTTCTTATTCATGGATTTTATTCTAGAATAAAAGATAAGATTAATCAACAAACGGAGGGTTCAACTGAAGAAAAAAGGTGGATTGTTCCACCTAATTTCAGTTTATTCGTGTTTATGTTTTGCTTTGAGCCAAGGCTTTTGACCATCAAATCTTTGATACGTTTCGATGAGCATTTGTTCCATTCGATCCATACATAGATTGATTTCGAATTGTTTAGCAAAGTTGCTGTATTGAACTGAGGCCTTAGCTTTTTCTTCAGGGTGTTCAATCCACCAATCAATCTTTTTAGCTAAGTCCCGAGCGGATCGATAGTTGAAGGAAGATTCCGGCCTTAAGGCAAATCGACTAGTCGCGCTTCTGGGGGAATTGGAGATGACCGGAACTAACCCACAAGACAGCGCTTCTAGACAGGAAATAGCTTCGATTTCAATTAGAGAAGTGTGAACATACAAATCAGCGCATCCAAGAATTTGATTAACTTCCTCATGTTTATATGACCTGAGAATTGCTGGATTTTCTTTCATGTGACGATTAATCCATTTTTGTAGTTTTTTCTCTTTAGGACCACTACCTGCTAAGACGATTTGAAGTTCTTTTTTGTGCTTGCTCAATAAAGCGGCTTTAAGAAGCAGAATTTGTTTCTTCTCCGTTGAATAACGACCAGACATAACGATGAGGAATTTGCCTTTGAATTCTTCCGGTTTTTCTTTGCGAATTGACAAGTTAAATAAAGAGGAATCAACACCATTCGAAATCGCGTATGCGACAGGCCCATTCATATAGCGACGAACATAATCGCGTATGAATGAAGTAGGATAATGTATAGCGTCGCACATGCAATAATAATGTGACCAGAAATTGCGATAGATAGCTGAGTTAGCTAAAGGAAAATTCATCATGAAAACATGACTGCTAAGATTTTCTGCTTGAGCGTGGAATCCACTGGTAAATGGAATGTTATGTTTTAAGCAATATCGTGCAGCAGCTCGTCCAGCCGAGAACGGCAAAATGGAATGGACGATATCAGCACCTTCGACGGCTTTTTGAAGAATGCTCTCATCGACTTTCGCAAGGGCAACACCATTCTTCTTCACATATCCTTCCAAAATACCAAAATTAAGTGTGGGGATAATAAAATACCCCTCTTGATTGGCATAGTTTTTATCACAGCAAAGAACACGTACATCATGTCCTTTACTTTTTAAAGAATTAATAAGATTTAAAGCGGCGAGGGTGGTTCCATTATTTGGCCTTCCCAATACATCCGCGATAATCGTAATGACCATAAGAGTGTCCTCTCTTTCTTATCGTTTCAATTATACAGGATAATAATGTATTATTCGACAGTAACAGCTTTCGCTAAATTGCGGGGTTTATCAACATTGAGTCCTTTTTTCAAAGAAACGTAGTAGGCGAAATAGAAAGCGATGGAAGAGATCGCCACGCTTGATAAATACCGGCGATAGTCTTCAACAACAAGATAATCACCTGGAAGAGCGAGCTTTTTAGTGGTAACAACAAACACTTCCGCACCACGAGCTTTAATCTCTTGAATGTTGTTTCTCATACTTAATGCAGTGACATCATCAGTAACAAAAACAATAAATGGCGTGCCAGTTTCAACAAGAGCGATGGGGCCATGTTTTAATTCTCCTCCTGGAATCGCTTCGGAGTGAATGTAACTGATTTCTTTTAATTTCAAAGAGGCTTCTAAAGAAAGATCGTAATCATATCCTCGGCCAAGGAAGAAAATATCTTTACTATTTTTTAACTTATTTGCCATCGCTTCAATCTTCGATTTATGAGATGTCCGAATCTCGGAAATGACCGAGCAACTTTCATTCAAATCACGGATGATATTATGGCGATCTTGTAAAGAATTGGTTAATAGAGCAAGGGCAGCCACTTGTGCAGCATAAGCTTTAGTGGAGGCGACAGAAATCTCTGATCCAGCATTTAAAAAGATCGAATAATCAGAGGCTCTTTCTAAGGTCGATCCTTGAACATTAGTGATCAAAAGCATTTTTAAATCGTGCTCATGAGCAACCTTTAAAGCATGGATCAAGTCAGCGGTTTCGCCCGATTGGGAAAGCATGATAATAAATGGTTTCTCACCCATGATTTGGGGATAGAAAGCCCACTCACTTGCGATAAAGACGGAGGCATTCTTTCCGATGTGACGGAAGTAACGGGCTCCAATTAAGGAAGCATGATAACTTGTTCCACAAGCAATAAAGATTATGCTGTCACTTTCTTTGAGAGTCTCCAAAAGGTTTTTATCAAAAAGGAACTTATCTTCAGGATGAAAGGTAACCATTAAGCGACGAACAACGGACTCAATCTCTTCAATCTCTTTTAACATATAATGGGGATACCCATTGAGATCGCGACATATGAGAGTAGCATCTTTCGTGACAAAATTAATTTCAAGAGGCTGAAGGTTAATATCAAACAATTGAAATGAATCGCTACTGATAATGGAAATACTGTCATCAGGAAGATCAAAAACCTGATTGGTATATTTCACTAACGGAAGAGCATCGCTCGCCAATAAGTGAAATCCTTCTCCTTTCGCAACAAGGAGGGGAGAACTACGTTTTATGACATATATTTTATCAAAATCCCCATCAATGATAATGGAGCAGGCAAAACTGCCGTGTAACAAGTGCATCACACCGGCTAATACTTCAACTACGTTTGGGTTTTGTGACAATTTATACTCGATAAGACAAGCGATAATCTCGCTATCAGTTTGACCATTAAAATGGTATCCCTTAGCGATTAAATCATCTTTAATTGTCTGATAGTTTTCAATTACCCCGTTATGAACAAGAGTAACTTTTTTGTTCATCGATTGAACTGGGTGAGCGTTAGGTATAGAAGGCACGCCATGAGTCGCCCAACGAGTGTGTCCGATGCCCAAATGGCTATCAACTGGTTGAGTAATTTGTTCGATTAATTTCTTGACTGAGCCAATAGTTTTAACGATTTCTAATTTATTTTTGTTAAGAAAAGCCACCCCAGCGGAATCATAACCACGATAATCTAATGTTTCAAGACCATAGAGCAAATATTCCTTTGCGTCCACTTTGCCAATACATCCAACAATACCACACATATTTAGAAGCCTTTCTATGATGTCTCACTTAAGATAACATTACAATCTCGAACATGATACCACAAGCCCAAAATGGTGTAAAACTTTTCGCGTGATAAGAAAGGAAAGAAAATTTTATCTTTTAATTTTTTTAAATTGTTGATGAATTTCCAATATTCAATATTATTCTGATAATGTATTTTGCTAGAATGTAATGAGGAGTTTTAAAATTATGGATAAAGAGATTGAATTATTAATTAACGAAGAGACAATACGTCAAAACATTGGCATTGAATTAATTGCCAGTGAGAATTACGCCGATAAAGAGGTTCGTCAAGCCTGCAGTTCGATTTTGACCAATAAATACGCCGAAGGCTATCCCGGACACCGTTATTACGGTGGATGTGAAGTTGTCGATAAGATTGAAAACATCGCCATTGAAAGAGCTTGTCAACTATTCGGATGCAAGTTTGCCAACGTCCAACCGCATAGTGGAAGCCAAGCTAACGCTGCCGCTTATCGCGCTTTATTACCAGAGGGAGGAAAAATCCTTTCACTCGTATTAAATGATGGCGGACACCTCACTCATGGATCACCAGTCAGTTTTTCGAGTCACTTCTATTCATTTGTCTTCTATCCACTTAATAAAGAAGGCCATCTCGACTATGCGGAAATTCGTCGCATTGCTTTAGAGGAAAAACCGAATCTAATCATGGCTGGGTATAGCGCATATCCTTACGAAATTGATTTTAAGAAATTCCGTGAAATCGCTGATGAAGTCGGATCCTTTTTCCTCGTTGACATGGCCCATATCGCTGGTCTTGTCGCCGGTGGCGTTCACATGAATCCATGTCCATATGCCGATGTCGTAACCTCCACTA
>JAEZUH010000109.1 GCA_023443485.1 Bacillota bacterium
GCATATGAAACAGCAAGAACATCTATGGACCATTTAGTGGAATTAGGGTATTATCGTAAAGAAATGGTGAAAAACAAAAATGTTTACACGCCTATTCCTCGCAACTAGAAAGGGTATCTTATGGAAAACTTATTAATATTTCTTATCATCGTTATCGCCGCAGCAATTATCGCTTTGATCGCTTTTATTATTCACCGCCTGATGCATCCAAAACTCAAAGAAGAGAAAAAGGATGAAAAGGAAATTATCAAAGAGGAACTCGATAGAGTTCTCGTTCCAGTTGATGACGAAAAAACCGCTGAAGAAATCAGCAATTACAAAGACAAGGAAGATGACAAATAAGCCCTCTTCGCTTTATATTCACATTCCTTTTTGTGAACACATTTGCCATTACTGCGACTTCCCTAAGTTGCAGTATTTTACTTCTTTAGCGGAAAAATACCTCGCAAGACTTCAAGAGGAACTAGTATCGTTAGCTATCGACCATCCTTTAAAGACAATATATATCGGAGGAGGAACTCCAACCTCGCTTGAAGACACTCTATTCGAGAAACTTTTAGATATGATTCAACCTTATTCAAAAGAAGTCGAAGAATTTACTATCGAAGCTAATCCAGAATCTCTTAGTGTTCCAAAATTAAACTTAATGAGAAAATATGGGGTTAATCGCATTTCTTTGGGTGTTGAATCAACAGATGATAAAATTCTTTCTTTACTCAATAGACACCATACTTTTAATGATGTTAAGGTCGCAATACAAAACGCTCGTAAACTAGGTTTCGATAACATTAATGTCGACCTCATCTTAGGACTTCCTCAGGTCAATAAAAGCATGTTGTTAAATGATATTAATCGTTTGATCGGTTTAGAAGTCGACCATATCTCATGCTATTCATTATCAATTCACCCGCACACAAAATTTTACCTTGATGGCATAAAAGAAGCTAGCGAGGATTATTCACGAGAATTATATGATTTAATCGCAGAGCGATTGAATGAAGAAGGATATATTCATTACGAAGTGAGCAATTGGGCTAAACCAGGCTTTTTTAGCCTTCATAATCTCACCTATTGGAAAGATGATCAATACTATGGAATTGGTCTCGGAGCGAGCGGTTTTGTCGATAAATATCGCTATCGCAACACGAATAGTATTAATCAATATAACGATGGACACTTTTTGGATAGTAGAGAATTGGTCACATATGAAGATGACAAAACCTATTACATCATGCTCTCTTTGAGAACCGTCTTTGGCTTATCTTTTGTTGAATATCAGAAACGTTTTGGCGAAGATTTTCTCTCTATTCATCAAAAAAGCATTGAGTCGTTTATTGATGAAGGCTTATTAAAGATTGAAAAAAAACATTTAATTCCTACCTATGAAGGTATGATGATACTCGATCAAATCATTGTTCAATTCATCAGCGAATAGAATTTATTGTTTTCTAGCATTATTTTAGTGGCGAAAAGCCATTTTTTTATGAATTAGACATAGTCTTAAAAAATTTTAGCAATTACCTGTTGACACTGCCAACAAACATTTTATAATTAGACTAGCACTAAAAATGAAAGAGTGCTAAAAGGAGGTACTGATATGGCATTATCAAGAAGTGACACGATTCTTAAATATATCGTTGAATACTTTATTAAACACGCTGAACCGGTCGGTAGCCAAACTTTGATTGATGAATATCATCTTCCCTATTCTTCAGCGACCATTCGCAATGAAATGGTAGCTTTGGAAAAAAGTGAATTAATAGAGAAAACGCACACATCTAGTGGGCGAGCACCAAGTGCACAAGGATATCGCTATTACTGCGAGCACCTTCGCGATAAAAGTGTCGATGAAGACTTGAAATTTTCCTTGCAAAATATACTAGCCGCTAAGATTCAATCCATCGAAGAAGTGCTCAAGTCAAGCTGTGAAATATTATCGCAAATGACTTCTCTTGTTTCTGTGGTTATGGGTCCCGATGAAAAAGAAGAACGACTCGCAAATATTCAACTCGTTCCCATTGGACCAAATACCATTACTGCGGTCTTTGTGACTGATAAAGGCTATGTGGAAAATAAAACCTTCCTCTTAGAAAAAGGCATTGATGCGAGTGAAATAGTCTCGTGCGTAACCTTATTAAACGATCGATTGAAAGGGACACCCATCTTTCAATTAGTGGAAAAAATTAAAGCCCTTAAACCAATTCTTAACGATTATATTGTCAGCCACGACTTGGTTTATCAAGCTCTACTTGAAACATTTGTCCGTTTCGCGAGTGATCGTCTCTCATTATACGGAAGAGAAGAATTGTTCAAGAATCCTGAATTCAAAAACGATGCTGAAAAGTTACAAAGAATGTTCCATCTCCTCAATGACAGCACATTGATCAAAGAGGTTGAAGGAAACCTAAAGGGCGATAGCAGTATCCCTGTCGTGAAAATAGGTGATGTGAGCGGGAATCCTGATGTATCAGCCATTACCGCCAAAGTCAAACTCGGAAGCGAAGGAGAAACATCCATTACCTTACTCGGCCCCACCCGTATGGATTACGATAAAGCGCTTAGCGCTCTAGAATATCTGACGGAAAAACTGAATGAATACTTCGCAAAATTTGATGATAAAGGAGGCAAAGATGGTGGAGATGCCTAAAGATAAAGAACCTTGCACTGAAGAATGTGCAGAAAAGGAACTTCATAATCGTAAAGATTATAAAAACGAGATCAACAAATTAAAAAGCGATGTTGATCATTGGAAAAATGAATATTATCGCGCTTACGCCGATACCAAAAATTTAAGAGCTAGCTTGGAAAAGGATCAATCAAGAGCGATTAAGTACCGCGCTGAAGGATTCATTGAATCGTTGATTCCTATTCTCGATAGTTTCTATCTCGCTTTACAAAATGAGCCAACTGATCCGGCCTTGAAGAATTACTTGACTGGATTCCAATACATATACCGAAATCTGGTGACGGTATTGCAAAACGAAGGAGTGGTTGAAATCACTCCTACTGTTGGTGACAAATTCGATGCTCTCACTATGAACGCTATGGATGTTACTGAATCCGAAGGTGAAGAGAATCGAGTTGCTCAAGTTTATGGCAAAGGATACAAACTGCATGACTTAATTATTAGACATGCAATCGTATCAGTAACCGGTAAACCCAAGGCTAAAGAAACAAAACCAGAAGAAAACCAAACCAAAGACAAATTCGATGCATAAGGAGGAAATTAAATTATGGCAAAAGAAATTATTCTAGGTATCGATTTAGGTACAACTAACTCCGTCGTGAGTTATCTACAAGCGGATGGCACAGTTAAAGTCATCCCCAATCCAGAAGGCACTCCTACAACTCCTTCTGTCGTGGCTTTCAAAGCCAATGGTGAGGAGATTGTCGGCAACGCCGCTAAGCGTCAAGCTGTCACTAATCCTGACACCATCAGCTCTATCAAACGCAAGATGGGGAGTTCAGAAAGAATCCATGTTAACTGTATTAATAAAGACTTTACTCCCCAAGAAATCTCTGCGAAAGTTCTCGCTTATATGAAAAAATACGCCGAGACTCATCTCGGTCACAAGGTAGAAAAGGCGGTTATTACCGTTCCTGCCTACTTTAACGATGCGCAACGTCAAGCAACCAAGGATGCTGGTCAAATCGCTGGCTTGGATGTCATTCGTATTATTAACGAACCAACGGCCGCCGCATTGGCTTATGGACTTGACACTAAAAAATCAGAAAAGATTCTCGTCTTCGATCTAGGTGGTGGAACTTTCGACGTTTCTATCCTCGACATTGGTGATGGAACTTTCGAAGTTATCTCGACAGCCGGTGACAACCGTCTCGGTGGTGATGACTGGGATCAAGTCATCGCTGATTGGATTAAAGCGCAAATCAAAATTGAATCCGGTGTTGATATCACCGATAAAAGTTCTCTACAAAGAATTAGAGAAGCAGCCGAAAAAGCTAAGATTGAACTCTCAGCCTTAATGGAGACTGTTGTCTCGCTGCCATTCATCAGCATGAAGGCCACTGGACCAGTCAACTTTGAAGTCACTCTCACGAGAGCGAAGTTCCAAGATTTGACTAGACATCTCTTAAAGAGATGTGAAGAGCCAGTTAGACGTGCTCTTGCCGATGCTAAAATTACTTCTAAAGACCTCGATCAAATCTTGATGATTGGTGGTTCTATCCGTATGCCTGCCGTTCAAGAATTAGTCAAGAGTATGACTGGCAAATCAATTAATTTGTCTGTCAACCCTGATGAAGCTGTTTCCATCGGTGCTGCCTATCAAGGTGGTGTCGTGAGTGGAGATGTCAAAGATGTCGTCTTATTGGATGTCACTCCTTTAACCCTCGGTATTGAAACTCTCGGTGGAGTAATGACTCCTTTAATTGAACGCAATACGACCATTCCAACGACCAAGAGTCAAATTTTCTCAACCGCCGCTGATAATCAGCCAGCTGTCGACATCATGGTTTACCAAGGTGAACGTCCGATGGCTCATGATAACAAATTACTTGGTCACTTCCAGTTGACTGGAATTAAACCAGCCCGTCGTGGGCAACCTCGCATTGAAGTCACTTTCTCCATCGACGTCAATGGCATTGTTAAAGTCAACGCCAAAGATTTGGATACCCAAAAAGAACAAAACATTACTATTTCAGGTAGCACTGGCTTAGGCAAAGAAGAGATCGACCGTATGGTTCGTGAAGCTCAAGAAAACGCCGAAGCAGACAAAAAGAGAAAAGAAGAAACTGAACTCAAGAATAAAGCTGAAAGCTTAATTAACGATATCGACATCGCTATGCAAGAAAAAGGCGAGTCGATGGATCCCACTCAAAAAGAACAAACTCAAAAAATGCGCGATGAGTTAAAAACCGCTCTTGATAACAACGACATCGATACTTTAAGAACTCGCATTGATGAGCTAGAAAAAGCTGCTGCTTATATGCAACAAGCCCAAGCTAGTGGTGCTTCTGCTGGACCAGATGGTAAAGCCGCTGACGAAGCAAAACCAGGATCTTCAAGTGATGATGTAGTTGATGCTGATTTCACCAGCAAAGACGGACATAAAGCTTAAGAAAAACATTAATCATTTCACCAGTAGAGTTTTACTTTACTGGTGATTTGTCAAAAGGAGGATGGATATGGCTGAAAAAAGAGATTGCTATGAAATCCTTGGTTTAAAAAAGAATGCGACCAAGGATGAGATCAAAAGTGCCTATCGAATATTAGCAAAAAAATATCACCCAGATAATAAAACTAGTGGTGATGAGAATAAATTCAAAGAAGTACAGATGGCCTACGACATCCTTTATGATGATCAAAAACGGGCGACTTACGATCAATTCGGCCATGCCGCGTTTGACCAACCTGGTGGAGCGGGTAACCCTGGTGGTGCCAACCCATTCGCGAGTGGTTTTGGAGGCGGTGAGGGTTTCGATTTCGGAGATATTTTTAATTCCTTCTTTGGAGGAGGAAGTTCACGGAGGCAAACTAATCCCACTGGCCCACGAAGAGGCAATGATGTCGTCATGCGCGTCAAAGTCGATTTCATGGATGCCATTTTAGGAAGAGATATCAATATTTCTTTAAATGTGGATGAACAATGTTCAGTGTGTCACGGAACTGGAGCTAAAACGCCTCATGACATCAAAACTTGTCCTACATGTAATGGACGTGGATATGTCCGTATGCAAAGAAGAAGTCTATTTGGCACGATGGAAAGTGAAGAGCCTTGTCCAAATTGTGAAGGCTCAGGCAAAGTAATTAGTGACAAGTGTCCAAACTGTAGTGGAAAAGGCTATGTGAGAAAGAAAAAAGATGTCACTGTTCACATATTAGCTGGCATCAATGAAGGACAACAAATTCGCGTTAGTGGTTTAGGGGAAAGAGGAACTAATGGTGGTCCTAATGGAGACTTATATGTTGAAGTTCTTATCAAACCCCATACTGATTTTAAAAGAGATGGCAATGATATCCATTTGGATGTCCCGATCGACTTTGTCGATGCAGTATTAGGCACTAATATTGATGTTCCTACCGTTTATGGAGATGTGACATTGAATATTCCAGCGGGAACTCAGCCTGGTCAAATTCTTCGAATGAAAGGTCAAGGAATCAAAGATTTGCGAACTGGGAAACCAGGAAACCAATTTGTCCATCTTATCGTTAGAGTCCCCACTACATTAACCAAAGAACAAAAAACGATTCTCGAATCGTTCCGCAATGCTAGTAACCCAAAAGATTCCCTGTTCACAAAGTTTAAAAAATCTTTCAAAAATTAAAGACTCTTTGAGTCTTTTTTTATTATTTCTCGTTTTTTAAGATTAAATTCTCTTTACCTCCTCTTTTTTAATAGGAGGTTTTTATGTACTATATACCCCAAATCGGAGAATTTGATTGCGGATTTGCTTGTTTAAAAATGTTGATGGCTCATATTCATAAAGATAAAAACTATTTGTATTTGCCATTCCATGAGAAAAACCAGACCTTTTCTTACCAGCAATTGACCACGATTGCCCTGAAATATAACATTGAGCTGGTCGGTTTTAGAGTAGAAGATGAAGAGGAGATCAAAAAGAATAAGGTCTTCCCTTTAATAGTCAGTTTAAATCAGGAAAATGATAATAAACACGCAGTAATAATAAGCAGTTTAAAATGGAATAGAGTCCAGATATCGGATCCCGCGAAAGGCACTTATTCACTCAGCTTCAAAAAATTCTTTTCGCTATGGGACAAGACAGGATTATTAATCAAAAATTATGCTGGCACTCCTTGCCCATTCATATATCAAAACAATATTAAAATGATGGATTATATTATACCTTTCTTTTGCCAAGTGATGACAGGAATATCGGGAGTATTGTCAGTATATTTCTTTGATAAAAACATTCCTTTTTTTATCCCTCTTTTGTTGCTCATCGCTTTTGGCTTTTTTGAGGTATTGTTACGGAGAAGTTTATTTAAACTCATGAATCGAATAGACAACGACATTTTACAAAGGGCCAATATTAAGGGAAAAGATTATCATTCCTTTCACCAGAGATTCGAAAAATTCAAACAGATGGTAATGTCAACACCTCTCAATTTCCTCTATGTCTTTCTAATTTGTGCGTTCTTGGTGTTCATTATTTTAATCAATGATCCCAAAAATATTCTGCTTATCATCGCTCCCTTGCTAATTACCATTTTTGATGCATTTTGTTTAAAGCCTTTTCTTAAAAATAAAGAAGAGGACATTGCGAGAGTCGAAAAAGCCTTGCTTAAATCAAAAGATATCGAAGATTTTCGTCAAAGAGAATTTACTCTTCACGATAAAACATATCAGTATGGGAAAATTGTCTTATTGAAAAAGTATACTTTCATTTTAATCATGCTTATTGCGACATGTAGCTTATTAATTGCTAATCAACAATTCTCGATTCCGTTTATCGTTTTCTATTTGAGCGTGGAATTCGCATTATATTCAAATTTAAGTAAACTCTTCTCCTTTTCCGAGGAGAGGAGTAAGTATTTAGAGGCAAAAATTGCTATTTGCAATGTCCTTCATCAAAATGATGAAATAATCTAGCAACTTTTAATGGCTCGTGCTATCATATAGTCCCTAAAAATGGAACTTGATTTTCAAACAACATTTTCTGAACTCTCTTCATTTGAAGAGGAATACAAGAGGTTACTAGAGAAAACTCTTCATCATCTTAATGTCGGCGATGATGTCATTGTGAGCGTTAGTTTTGTCGATAATGAATTTATTCATCAAATGAATCGTGCTTATCGTCATATTGACCGCCCAACCGATGTGATTTCTTTCGCCTTTCTAGATGGAGAAGCAGATCCCTTGAAGTTGCTAAAAGAAAATACCAGTCCTATCTGTTTAGGCGACATCTACATTTCAGTAGAAAAAGCCCGTCAGCAAGCTGAGGAGTACGGACATCCTTTAAGACGTGAATTACAGTTTCTGTTTGTTCATGGTTTGCTACATTTACTAGGTTTTGATCATATGACTGAGGAAGATGAAAAAGTGATGTTTGCCTTGCAGGATGAAATACTTAAAAAGGAGTAAAAATAAAATGGAAAAAGAAAAGTTAATTGAAAGAGCCAAGGAAGCGAGAAAGCTATCCTACACACCATATTCAAAATTTGCAGTCGGAGCAGCTCTTGAATGCAAAGATGGAAGCGTTTTTCTCGGTGCAAATATTGAGAATTCTTCCTATCCGCTTTGCATGTGCGCTGAAAGAAACGCTCTATACAATGCTTATATGCATGGTTACAAAAAAGAAGATTTTGTCGCCTTTGCCTTAAGTGGCGATACTGATGAGCCAATCTCACCTTGTGGCGCTTGTCGCCAAGTGATAAGCGAATTATATCCCAGTGATGCTCCCATCTATATGACCAACATGAAAGGCATGGTCAGAGAAACCAACGCCATCGAATTACTACCATTCGCTTTTTCTCCAGAAGATCTCAAATGATGAAGGTAGGTTTTGTATCAATTCTCGGCCGTCCGAATGTCGGGAAGTCAACCATAATTAACGGACTATTAAATCAAAAGATTTCGATTGTTACTGATAAATCTCAGACAACAAGAAATAATATTCGTGGCATATATAACTCTCCAGAAGCACAGATTGTTTTCGTTGATACTCCCGGTATTCATAAACCCCATCAGATCTTAGGAAAGCGCATGAATAATATGGCATATAGCACAGCTCATGATGTTGACGTCAATATGTTAATTGTCGATGCCTCTCTTATTTTTGGTCCTGGCGATGAATATTTGTTGGAGCACTTGGATATCCGTAATTCGCCATTGATCATTGTTTTTAATAAGATCGACCAAGCTCGTTTAGTCCATGTTGAAAAACTCAAAGAAAAATATCTGTCTTATTTTCCTAACGCCAATATCATTGAAACCGTGGCTACAGAAAAATTTAATTTGGATGACCTTTTGAAGAAAGTTATTTCTCTATTGCCAGATGGACAACCATTTTATCCCACTGAAGTCAAAACTGACAAAGATGAAGTTTTTCAAATTAAAGAAATAATTCGTGAAAAAGTCTTAAAAAATCTTAAGGAAGAAGTTCCACATTCAATCGCAGTCTATATGGAAAACATTGAATGGGAGAAAAATCCAATGCCAATTAAAGCTAGCATCATTGTCGAAAAAGAAAGCCAAAAAGGCATTGTTATCGGAGCGAATGGCAAACGCATAAAACTCATCGGCACAAGAGCACGCAATGATATTGAAGCACTTCTAAAAAAGCATGTTTATCTCGAACTGCTTGTCAAAGTCCAAAAGGATTGGCGAAACGAAGAAAAAGCCCTCGAAACTTTTGGCTACAAATTGGAGAAATAGTAATGCGAGTCGTGGTTATCTCCATCACTCCATATAAAGAAAAAGATGGTATTGTCAATGCGATAAGTAAAGATGAGACCATTACTTTTTTAGTGCGAGGTCTATTAGGACCAAACAGCAAAAACGCTGCTTTGAACACCAACCTAGTCATTGCAGATATTGAACTACAGGAAGGAAATTACAAATACCCTGTCTTGAAGTCAAGCACAGTCATTACCTCTCCGATAAAGTTAACAAATGATTATTATTATCTTAGTTCTTTAATGCTGGTTAACGAAGTCACTAAAAATCTTTTACAAGATGAAGAAAAGACATTGATTTTCAATGATTTAGTGGGCACAATTGAAGCTTTAAAAAATAAAAATAATCCGTGGATGCCCACGTTAATTTACTTGGCCAAAATCTTCAAAATTTCCGGATATGAATTCGAAGTAAATAAATGTGTTTTTTGCGGTAATAAAAAGGATATTAGAACCTTTTCTTTTAGCGATGGTGGTTTTGTCTGTTCGTCTTGTCTTGATGAAGCTACCGAAAGAGATTTTTCTAAGGAGCAAATGCTTCTACTAAGAGCTGTTTTCAATGCCGAGAATGGTAATGTTGAATTACCACATTGTTCAAAAGAAAACGCATTATTTATTTTAAATAAATTCATAACATTTATTAACGATTCCTATGGTTTTTCTTTAAAGACCGCGGCCTTGTTAAATAAATAGAAAAAAGATTACAAATAATACACTTATAATAGGTTGACAATTCCTCACGCGTGTATCTATACTATACAAGCACGCACTCTCTAGGAGGAGTTATATTATGAGCAAATTCGATTTTGACAAAGTCACAAACCATTTTATCACCTCTGGTTTTTTATATCAGGGTTCTGAAATATATGGTGGTTTATCCAATACATGGGATTACGGACCTCTCGGTTCTGAAGTAAAAAGAAATATCGAAAAAATGTGGTGGAAGAAATTCGTTCAAGAATCACCTACCAACGTTGGTATCGATGCAGCGATTTTAATGAATCCGAAAGTTTGGGAAGCGACAGGACACGTTTCAACTTTTAATGATCCATTGCTCGACTGCAAAGACTGTAAGATGAGATTTCGCGCTGATCAATTAATAGAAAAACAATTCCCTGATGCTGAAATCGCCGGATTGAACGATGAGCAACTCATGGTTTTTATTCGCGATAATAAGGTAAAATGTCCAAATTGTGGCGGAACAAATTTCACCGATATTCGTAAGTTTAATATGATGTTCAAAACTCACATCGGTGTAACCGAAGACAGCAAGTCAGTTGTTTATTTACGTCCTGAGACCGCTCAAGGTGTCTTCGTTAACTTTAAAAACATCTTAAGAACCACTCGTCGAAAATTACCGATTGGTATTTGCAATGTTGGCAAGGCCTTTAGAAATGAAATTACTCCGGGGCAAATGACATTTAGAACTCGCGAATTTACCCAGATGGAAATGGAATTCTTCTGCAAACCAGGAGAAGACTTAAAGTGGTTTGATTTTTGGAAAAAACGCTGTTTAGATTTCGTGGCTGATTTAGGCATTAAAAAAGAAGACTTACGCTTACGCGATCACGAGCCTGCTGAGCTCGCTTTCTATTCCAAAGCTACTACTGATATTGAATATCACTTTCCATTCGGATGGGGTGAAGTTTGGGGCATCGCTGACCGAACTGATTACGATTTAAAACGACATGCAACATACAG
>JAEZUH010000112.1 GCA_023443485.1 Bacillota bacterium
GCTTTCTAACTGTCCCTTTTCCGACTCCGGATGGTCCACTAAGAATAATTAATAACCCTTTTTTCATAAATTTGGTCTGCGTTAATTATAAATACATATTTATACTAAGGCAAACTAATATGCTAAAATATCTTCAATGAAATTGTCTATTGGCACACTGAAATCGATAATTGATGATCTTAAGGCAAAGATTATCAACAACTATATAAGCAATGTTTCAATTATTGGGAATAATGATTTTCTTATTTCGTTTTCGAAATACCGGGAGAAAAGATTATTTGTTTCTTTGTCACATCAGTCTCCTTTTCTTTCTTTAGTGAAAAACGATATGTCATTCCCCACTACGCTTGGTCGATTAAACGACAACATCCGAAAAGAGATCAAGGATGGTTTAATAACTGATATTAGTATCATCGCAAATGATCGAATTGTGTCTTTTCAAATTACTAAAACAAATGATCTATATGAGAAGATTTCTAAGACATTGGTTCTTGAACTCATACCTACAAAACCAAATTTGCTTATATTGGATGATAAGGGGGCAATTATCTTCGCTATTCATGAAAGTTCTCTTGAAAATTCAAGGCCTATTATGCGAGGGCTGATCTACGAACCGCCTTTAAAAAAGGGAGAGTTTAATGCTGTTATTAGTGATGAGTTGATTTCAAATTATGAATTCATGGCGGAAGAGAAATTATATGAGTCTCGGCAAAAACAAGTTAAAGATCGTTTCGCTATTTTATTTCATCACTTAAAAAGCCGGTCCAAGAGTCTCGCCAAGAAAGAAATTGTTCTAAAAAACGAAATGGATGAGGCCAAAAAGGACTTTATTTTTCTTGAGCATGGAAACATGTTATTATCATTAACTAATGATATTGAATCTGTCACTTTGTATGTTAAGGAACATAATCTTTCTTATGATGATAAATGTAGTGTCGGATTTAACGCTAATCGCTATTTCAAAAAATATAAGAAAGCCAAACGAACTGTCCAAATGAATGAAGCTGAAATAATTAAGGCTCAAGAGGAAATTGCCCGAATTGATACTTTATTGGGACAATCTCAATACATGAATGAAGAAGAACTTTATGACTTGGCCATTGTAGAAATGCCGCGCGAATTCAGTTCAATTAACCACAAAAAATCAAAAGATAGAGCCAGTATTGCTTATGTTATCTATGAAAATAGCAAAATTTATTTCGGAAAGAATGATAAACAAAATGATTACATTACTTTCAAATTAGCTCGACCAGCCGATTGGTTTTTTCATATAAAAGATTATCCAGGCTCGCATGTTTTAATCGCTAATGATAAACCCAGTGATTCTCAAATTTTGCTCGCTGCTGAAATATGCTTAATCTTATCGAACAAAACCAGTGCTGAGGTTCAATATGTTCAAGTAAAGAATGTTAAGCGAACATCAAAAGTAGGACAAGTAATATTACAAAATCAACATCTTATCCTTATTAGAAATATAAGAGAAGAAACTTTCAAACTATTGGATAATTATCATAAGATGATTATCTGATTTTAATGCAATCATCTAGGGTGTTAATAAAATTATTTTCAATGGTGTAGACCGCCACTTTATTTTCGACAACAAACATAATTGGAACGAAAAAATTTTCTTCGTATGCTGGTAAAAAAGCTTGTTCACCACCATTTGTGATGCCAATTAAAACATCATAATCTTCTTCGGATAATATTGAGTCATCATAGTTGATATGATATATCGAAAAATCTTTCTTTTTTAAATAATCAACGAGAGTCGTTTCCAATTCTTCACAATGAGCGCATACCGATATCCCAACCACAAAAATGAGATTAGAAAGTTCGTCTATTTTTTGAGACATTTCACTTACTGTGTTCCAAAGAATATATTGAGGGTTTTCATCTTTGGAAACATAAAAATATGGACCATGATAAGAGTTACAAGCAGTTAAAAAAGTTAATAGAGAAAGAATAATGATCTTATTTTTCATGCGATGATTCTATTTCTTTATTTAAAAAATCTTCCCCTTTTATCATTTCACTCGTCGATAAATTGAGAAAATTTTGTTGTCTCAGTATTTCGTAGATGACAATTGCAACACAGTTTGAAACATTTAAACTTCGAGCCTCAGGTACCATAGGTATTCTTAATAGACTTTTGGGATTAATTCGAAGTATGTCATGAGGAATTCCCGTCGATTCCCGTCCAAACATTATAAAGTAATCTTTAACGGGATCAGAATAGTTAAAGGTAGTGTAACTTTGGGTAGCATAACGGGTCACATAATAGATTGTCTCGTTTTGATACTTTCTCTGAAAATCTTCATATGTTGGATAGTAAAAAAGTTTCAAATCATCAATATAGTCCAATCCGACTCTTTTTAGATCTTTGCTTTCTAATGAAAAAGATAGAGGACCTATGATGTGAAGGGCCGCATGAACGGCTACACAGGTCCTCATTATATTTCCCGTATTTTGGGGTTTTTCCGGTCGAAATAGCACGACATGGATCATAGAGAAAATCCGCGTGCTTTCCTTTCAGCATTAATTTTTGGCTCAATCTGGTGATGATATGCTTTAATGCAGTCTGCAATAATTTGTTTCGCCGCTTCGCGATCTTTGACCTCATCAATAGCGGTATCTTTTCCTTCAAGGGTTTTATAAACCGCGAAGAAGTGTTTGATTTCGTCCATGATATGATCGGGAATTTGAGAGATGTCCTTGTATTGATTATAGAATGGATCGTTCTTCGCAACAGCGATAATCTTTTCATCGGGCAAACCATTGTCCACCATAATCAACACTCCAATAGGAGTGCAATCAACAAGTGACATAGGAAGAATGGCTTCCGAGCAGAGCACTAAAACATCAAGAGGGTCATAATCACGAGCATAAGTTCGTGGAATAAAACCATAGTTTTGTGGATAGTGAGTGGAGGTAAATAAAACACGGTCAAGAATAAGATGGCCAGTTTCTTTATCTAATTCATATTTATTTTTGCTGCCTTTTGAAATTTCAATTAAGGCAAGGAAAGAATCAGGGGTGACTCTTGCCGCTTTTACATCATGCCAACAATGCATAATTAATCCTCCTGTAAGATACTATGAGTTATTTTATCACAAAGATAAAAAATGGGGTATGTTTCTCAACCTATTTACATCTTCTCAATGGTCGTTCCTAAAGGGAGTAACATCAAACGTCCAAATTTGAAAATTTGTAACCCACAAGGAATAAATAGAATAGTAACGCATAAAACGGCACCCATAATGTACATAGATAATGCCGATTCCCAACCAAAGAAAATGGCCCATAAAATGTTTAAAAACATCTTGAAGCCAGTAACCGACGTAAATTGTGGCTCGTAGCCAAATGGCCATAAAGCTAAACGAGCAAATTTGAAAAATTGAAGGCCAATCGGAATAAATAGAATAGTAATACAAAGCAAAATTCCCGCGATGAAGTAACTAAATGCTAACCACCATCCAACAAAAATTGCCCAAAGAATGTTACCAAAAGTTTTCATATTTATTATTTCTTTCATTAAATGAAAGCCCATCGCATAAAACAATGGGCTCATTGAGATTTTAGATTTTATCGACGTTCTCTTGAAGAACAAGTCGAGCTAAATTTTTCGGTTTACGTCCAGGCTTTAGCATTCTTTCACCTGGTTTAATCGCTCCAACTGGGCAGACGAGACCGCAGAGTAGGCAACCAACACATTTATCATGGTTGCAACTTGGGCGGCGTGTCTCTTCATTCCATTCAATAGCTTGGTGAGCGCCATCGTAACAAGAGATGTAGCATCTTCCACAACCGACACATTTATCACTATTGATTTCAGGGAATACCTTGTAATCACGATCGAGTTCTTCGGCCGGAATGAGATTCTTATTAGCTAAGCCGACTAAATCTTCAAGGTGATTGACACCTTCTTGTTCCATATAATGGGCTAAGCCATTGCACATATCTTCGACGATGCGATAACCATATTGCATAATTCCGGTTGTGACTTGCAGGTTCTTGCACCCAAGTAAGATAAATTCAGCAGCGTCTTCCCAAGTTTCAATTCCTCCGATACCAGAAATTTCCGCATCTTTGAGTTTTGGATGATTTCTCATCTGTTGAATGAAACGCAAGGCGACTGGTTTTACTGCTTTACCAGAATATCCTGAGATGGATGACTTACCATTGATGATTGGCAAACCAACTTTCTTATCTAAATCAATGTTAATAATTGATTTGATGGTGTTGATAGCAGAGATGCCATCAGCTCCGCCTTCTAAAGAGGCGATGGCTGGATCACACATATCAGTGATATTTGGAGTCATCTTGGCCATGAATGGCAATTTAGTGGCACGGCGAACAGCGGCGCAATATTTACGGCATAGTTCGGGGCTACTTCCAACATCAGATCCCATCGCATGCGAAGTCATTTGAGGGCAAGAGAAGTTTAATTCAATCATGTCGGCACCAGCTTCAGTAACGAGGCGGGCTAAAACTTCCCAGTCTTCTTCATTGCTCCCCATAATAGAGGCGATAAGAACTTGGTTTGGATAGTTTTTCTTTAAACGAGCAAGATCGGCGAGATTCTCTTCTAGAGAATGCTCAGCGATTTGTTCCATATTTTTGAAGCCAACAAATGGTTCGGCTTCTTTAGTTAAAGCATCAAAGCGAGGTGAAACTTCATCAATGACATAATGTTTTGGTCCGATAGTCTTGAAAACCACTCCACCCCAGCCTGATTCATAAGCTTTGGCACACATGTCATAACAGTTTCCGACTGGAGAAGAAGATAAACAGAAAGGATTCGGGAATTTGACACCCATAAAGGTGATTGATAAATCTTTACGTACCATTTTATTTACCTCTTACAAATTGTTTGACAGCGTAAGCGACTTCTTTACCAGTCCTTACACCCCACACAACAGTTTTTTCTCCATGAGCAATATCTCCAGCGATGAAGATTTTGCTATTTTTAAGGTGATTGCCTTCAAATGTTACTTCACCACGATTAATTTCGAGACCTAATCCTGCTGGATCAACACATTGTCCAACAGCGAGAATAATCAAATCAGCCTTAATTTTTAATTCGCTAGGAATGATGCGGTGTTTAAACTTCACAATTCCGCCGCGAGCTGTGCCAACAGGAATGTATCCATCGATGATGGTAACACCTTGTTCTTGAGCTGATTTTAATTCCTTTTCACTGGCTCTAAACTCACTAAATTGTTCATAGACAACATCGGTGACGTGTGGGCAACCTAAAAGTTTTAATGTTGTCACAGTATCCATGGCGACATCGCCACCACCGATGACGAGGACATTCTCAGGAATTTTCACTTTTCCTTTATGCGATTTAACTTGTTTGAGCCAATCAACCGCTAATTTTACCTTGCGGTTATTTTCAAACATCGGCAAAACTTTGCCTTTGCTCGCGCCAATAGCAATAATAACAGCATCGTTTTCTTTTTCTAAATCCTCTAAGGAAATATCAACTCCTATACGAGTATTAAGAGCAATATCAACTCCAAGGCGGACGATGCGGTTTATTTCGCGATCCACCACTGAATTCGATAAGCGATATTCAGGGATTCCATAACGAAGGTACCCTCCAGCTTGAGCGTCCTTTTCATAAATGGTAACTTTAAATCCTTCAAGGGCTAATTCAGCAGCGGCAGTTAATCCACCAGGACCACTACCAATAACAGCAACTTTTTTGCCATTTAGAGGTTTTGGCTCCCAAATTTCCATTTTGGTTGCTGCTTCAAAATCAGTGATATATCTTTGAATTCGCCCAATATCAATGGGCTTATCGATACCACTTCGAGAACAACCATCCTGGCAATATTTCTCGGTTGGGCAAACACGGGCACAAATCGCTCCAAGAGCGTTGTTAATTCTGACCGTTTCAGCCGCGCCTTTTACATTCTTAAAGCGAACTGAGCGGATGAATTTGGCTGGATCTGTTCCAGCTGGACAATGTTGTGAACACGGAGCATCGAGGCACAGCAAGCAACGGGAGGCTTCTTCCATTACTAAACGTGGGCTATACCCTGCTTCGTATTCTTCTTGGTATTTTTTGGACATTTTAGTCTCCTCTCCAAGTTAAGAACAATCTTTAGTGTTATTTTATCAAAGATACAGGCATTGTGAATATATTTTTGTTGAGTTTGTTTCTTTGAAACCGTCCATTTCAAGAAAATGAACAAAAAAATGAATTACTTTCGATTCATTTTTCATTTAATTGAAGAAGGAGAGATTTAGTTCATCACATCATCTTCAGTAAATATTAAACCTTTAATTTCGTCTTTCTTTCTTCTAGAGAAAAGTTTATTGATGGTTTGGGTAACATCTAATTTATCGTGAACAACTTCATAGACAACATCGATAATAGGAAGTTCAACATGATATTTGGACTCTAATTCTTTGGCTGCTTCAAGAGCGTGCAATCCTTCGACAACTTGTCCAACTTCG
>JAEZUH010000113.1 GCA_023443485.1 Bacillota bacterium
ATCCTTATGAAATTGATTTCAAAAAATTCCGGGCAATTGCCGATGAAGTTGGTTGTTTATTCCTCGTCGATATGGCTCATATTGCTGGTCTTGTTGCGGGGGGAGCGCACATGAATCCGTGTCCCTATGCCGATGTCGTTACTTCCACCACTCATAAAACCCTTCGTGGACCAAGAGGCGGCTTAATTCTCACAAATAGCGAAGAGTTAATTAAGAGAATTAATTCAGCTATTTTCCCTTTCTATCAAGGTGGGCCTCTCGAGCACATCATCGCGGCAAAAGCGATATGCTTTAAAGAAGCGAATACTGAATCTTTTAAGAAATATGCCCAAGATATCGTTAATAACACTAAAGCTTGCCAAGAAGAATTCAAACGTTTAGGAGCCCTTGTCAGTGGGACAGATAACCATCTATTCTTGCTTAATGTCTTAGATACCTATGGTATTAATGGATTAGATGCCCAAAAGAAACTCGAAGCCATCAATGTTACGACCAATAAAAACATGATTCCCAACGATACCTTAAAACCAAATAAAACCAGCGGATTAAGAATCGGTTTTGCCGCTACAACCACTCGCGGATGTACTAAAGAACATGCTAAAGAAATCGCTCATCTCATTCACGAATTCCTCTCCAATCAAATCGATGAATCTATAGCGAAAGAAAGAGTTGCTAAAATTATCAAAGATTGGCAATTAATTGAAAATATCTAAAAAATAAAAAGGCGATGTCTGGGCATCGCCTTAAATTTAACTCGAGAGATTTTTTTAGAATGAAACAAGAAGAAGCATCTTGAATTTTTCTTGTCCGTAGACGGCGTGAGAAACATCTTTTGGCATGATGAGCGTCTCTCCTTCTTTTAGAAGGTGAACTTTGCCACCAACCGTGAATCTGCCTATTCCATCAAGAACAGTGACTAAAGCATCTCCTCCTGAAGCATGAGAAGATATTTCTTCTCCTTTATCAAATGAAAAAATAGTGACACTAACTTTTTCATTTTGAACAAGTGTTTTGCTGATAACTTGTCCCTCTTGATAGTCGACTTGCTCTTTTAGAACAAGTTTTTCGTCTTTACTAATGTTTTTGAACATATTAATACCTCAATAGTCTCATTGTATTATTCAATCGTCATTTTACCAAACGATACGCATAGAGTGATTGAGATGATATTAACTGTTTTTCTTTTTAAACTTGGGAATCATGAACATGCGAGGAGTGACTCTTTTATACTCGAGATAATCACTTCTTCGCGAAATCTGTCTTTTTTCCATTAAAGGAATAGAAATAAATTCGAATAGTAAGAGAATCAGTACAAAGCCAAATCCGAGATACCAAAGTGAAAAATAGCTCAATGCTAGGGAGAGGTAAACGCCAATCCATACTAGATTTTCTCCGAGGTAATTTGGGTGTCTTGAATATTTCCATAGTCCGTTTCGACAGACCTTTTTCTCTTTCGTGGACTTAAGAAAAGAATGCATCTGATGATCGGCAAAGAATTCGAGAAGTATGCCTAAAAGAGTAATACCTGCTCCGATAAGACCCAATGGATTCGCTCCATTGATAATTAAATATAGAAGAGGAATAGTACCTCCATAAACCAGGACGGTTGGAATCATTTGTAAACCCGTGAAATTAATGATGTGAAAAAGCAATGGTGAGGAATTCTCGCGATAATGTCGATATCTCCAGTCTTCCCAAAGAAGATTATCGAAGGTAATAATCCAGTTTATGGTCAATCTCCAGCTCCAAAGCGAGAAAAGGATATAAATAATCCAAGTGTAGATATTCGCGCTTGGGAAGCGTATTAAAAAGAAAGTGGCGATAACCCAAGGAGTTAAAGACCAGTAAGGATCATAAACACTGGTATTTTTTAGTATTAATGAACTAATCCAAATGATGATTGTCGCTATAACATCCGCGAAAAAGAACTGCAAAAAAGGATTATTTTGAATCCATATTGAAGAAAAGTAGCCTCCAGTAAAGGCGATGAGATAGATGAATAGTATTGTTAATAAAGACAAGATTTTCGATTTTTTAATCATAAAGAAATCTCCAAGAATATGTCCATATTATAAAAACCTTGTCTTAAATTATCAATTAATAAAAACAGCACTGATTGTCAATGCTGTTAGGTATGAGATAGAAACTATTTCTTTCTTTTGATTGGTATCCAAATGCCGGAACGGTAATTAGGATCGTTTTTACCATTAGACATGACGTCATACCATTCAACATTCGCATTACCATCAAGTTCGAATTCAGGGTTATTTGGAAGCCATTCCTGAAATATCTTCGTGTTGAGGTTTTGTAGTGCGGTAGGCATAGGTCCAACACAGTTGAAGATTGCCCATTCAGCATCAGGGAATTCATAGACAACCATCCCTTCTGGAACTTCTCCACCACGATATTTGCCAGCGATAAGGTAACGGAACTTTCCTTTTCCGATATCATCCACGCATACTCCAAACTCGCCAATAGAGTTGTCAGCAATAGCTTTTTCTAAAGCGTTTCTTGGGGCGTTACCTGCGCAGACGTTTGCCATGTACTTAATAGAAATTTCATCCCAGAACTTTGGGATTTTCTTATAGCCTTCTTCAAAAGTGAATTCTCTTTCAAAACCAATGACTTTTAAAGAGTGTATTTTAGTTATTTTGTAATCCATTTTGTTTCCTCCTTTAATAACTAAGTCGATGATTAGGGAATCGAACTGACGATATGGAATATTATGACTTCTCATTTTGCTCGGTGCAGCTCCATGAAAACGTTGAAAAGCTTTAGTAAAACTTTCGGGTGTTTCATAGCCATACTTAAATGCAATATCAATTATACTATTCTTCGTGTTTTTTACTTCCACTGCTGCTAAAGATAAGCGCCGAGATTTGATGTATTCACTAATAGAATAGTTGGTGGCAATCGCAAAACCTTTTTGTAAATAAAAATTTGACACTCCCACTTCTTTTGATATTTGATCAATTTCTAGAACGTTGGTCAAATTATCTTCGATATAACGAAGTGTATTTCTAATTACGAGTATCCATTCCATATTTTTCCCCCTTTCGACTACTATATCTAAACAAAACTGGACATTTTATTCTTGTCAAAGTTTGCCTTAATTTGTCCGTATTAATTATTCTTGTAGGTGTCCCCACTGCCCGGGTAACACTTTCTTTTCTAGAGGCGGGAATTTTTTATTGAATTGTTCAACCTCTTTTCCATGTAGGCTGTGATAGCATTCTGAATAAATAAATTTGCCTTTGACTCCAGAAAAAGCCCCAGGTACTAATTCGTAATACATGAAAGCAGGAAAATTCTCTCCATCTGAAGTGGTAACTCCAATCTTATCGCATGTATTAAATCCTAACTTTGGATAATAGTTTGGTTCTCCAAGTATCACCACTCTTGAAAAGCCCATGCTTCTAGCGATATCGAATGAGCGTTTTAATAGCTCTCTTCCAATCCCTTGGTTTTGATAAAGAGGATCAACAGCGAGAGGACCAAATGTTATACAAGGATATTCTTCTTTATCGCTAACGATTTTCGAATGAGCATACATGACTAAGCCAACGATTTTTTCATTATGGACTGCCACTAATGTAAGCTCTGGAATATAGTCTTTATGCTCTCTTAACTTATGAACTAAATAATGTTCATCACAACCAGGGAAATATTTATTCCAAAACGCCCTTTGAGTCATATGTTCACTTTCATAATAATCTTTAGATGTTTCTTGATGATAAGTAACACTATTTTTATTCAAATTGTTTTGTAATTCTTTTTCTGTCATGTTACTTTTCCAATCTTTCGTAATAAATCATCGGTATATTGTATGCTTTTGCGCACAGCTGTTCGATTTCACACCCACGATATTCCTTATAGTTTTTAGGAAAAACCGCTAGGTCAGCTTGTGCTAAAAAACCGATGGACTTTGATAGGTTTTCAAGAGGAGTGGCTTTTTGTGGCGCGCCTTTCATAAAACTGTCAATTATTTCGGCACCAACATAATTTTTATTGATTAAATCAATAACTTTTTGCCTTTCTAATTCTATATCTGTATCTGTTCTACCTTTCATAGGCTGGCTAATATAAACTTTCATAATAATCTCCTTTCTTTTTACTATTCATGATTGAAATAAAAATATGAGCAAAAGCAAATACTTGTCCTTCTATTTTACAACCTATAAGAAAAAATAATCCGTTTTGTACTATTTCTTCATTAGTTTTTTTAATTCTTCTTTACTTTTTGATAGATCTGAGGATAAAAGAAGAACAAGTTTCTTAATTTCTTCAATGTCTTTGTCCCACCACTTTAGTTCTAATAGTAAGTCGATGGTTTCTTGATCAAATCTATATTTCTTGATTTGAATTGGGTTGCCAACTGCGACAGCATAAGCAGGTATATCTTTTCCAACTACAGAGTTCGCACCAATGATCGCTCCATCACCAACGTGGACTCCTGGAAGAAATGTAACATTTTGGCCAATCCAGACATCGTTGCCGATGATGGTGTCTCCTCTACTCTCCTTAGTGCTAAAAGGAGCGGATAGGTCTTTAAATTCGTCAATGATACCAAATGGATATGTCGAAAGGCAATTCATAAAATGGTTCGCACCATTCATCATGAAATTAACGCCTTTAGCTATGCTACAGAACTTGCCAATTATTAGTCTATCTCCCATGAAAGGGTATAGATGAGTAACATGCTGTTCAAAAGATTCAGGACCGTCTTCACTATCATCATAATAGGAATAATCACCCACAATAATTTGGGGATTAGTAACAACACTTTTAATGTAGCAAAAGCTCTTAAAATTTGAATTAGGAAAGATTGGTTTGATATTTTTATTCATACCAATACTTTACTATCTTCTTTAGAGAGTGAAAAGAATGAATACAAAGGTATCTATTAATCTTTTTTACTATTCAAAGTTTTTAGAAAGATTTCTTTAATAGTCAAATAAAAACTAATCAATGTGATACTGAGGAGAACCCCACCGATAATGTCAGTTAACCAGTGGACACCTGAAATGGCTCTACCAATAACGAAGAAGGCGGCTAAAACGGAGCAAATAACTACTAAAGTGATTTTCAAATTCTTATTTTTGATATAAATAATCACTTGGTCTATCGCGGATATTAATAAAGTAATAGCCAGCAATGTCGTTGAAGAAGGATACGACGCTTCAAGATAATAAACCCCTTGAATTTCCATTAAACATGGTCGATAGTTCACCACTAGGT
>JAEZUH010000115.1 GCA_023443485.1 Bacillota bacterium
GGATGAAGCATTTCATCATAGGTTGGACCAAATGGAATTTTTGACATAACTTAATTCTCCTTTTCCTTTTGTTTTAAAAACTTATCTAAGGTCTCTAAGTCAGGTTTCATAGGCAAGGGGGGAATGATGACCTTTTGAGCATTCGCCGGATCTTTCAATCCGTTCCCTGTCACGATGAAGGTCACTGATTCCTCTTTTGGAATGATGCCTTCCTTGACGGCTTTTACGACTCCCGCTAGAGAAGCAGCAGCGGCTGGTTCAGCGAAGATACCTTCGGTCCTACCTAATAAGGCCTCGGCTTGAAGAATTTCTTCATCAGAGATACTAATCCATACTCCAGAAGAATTCTTGACGGCGTTGATGGCTTTAATGGGGTTGCGGGGTATTCCCACTGAGATGCTATCAGCGATGGTGTTTTCCTCAGCTTCTTCTAGAGGCTGTTTAGTGTGGTCTGCGATAACGAATGGTTCACAGCCTTCACTTTGCACAGCGAGAATGCGAGGAATCTTTTTGATTAATCCCAACTCCTTTAGCTCGTAAAAACCTTTATAAACTCCCGCGACGGTGCATCCATCTCCTACGGAGACAGCCACCCAATCGGTGGGTTTAAAATCTAATTGTTCGGCGATTTCTAAGGAAACCGTTTTCTTTCCTTCGACGAGATGGGGATTTATGGCACAATTTCTATTATACCATTCATATTTTTTTATTGCTTCCTTTGAAAAGGAGAAGGTGTCTTTATAATCACCATCGACCTTCACAAGCGTCGCTCCATAGAGTGATATTTGAGTAACTTTGCCAATCGGAGCTCTCTTGGGGACAAATATAACAGCTTTCATTCCAACATGAGCGGCTTGACAAGCCAGTGAACTAGCGGCATTGCCAGTTGAGCTAGTCGCGATGGTATCCGCACCAGCTTCTAAGGCTTTTAGTACTCCTACTCCGGAAGCTCGATCTTTGCTTGATCCGCTAGGATTTAATCCATCATCTTTGATGTAGAGGGTTTTTAGTCCTAGTAGTTTAGCCAGATTATGAGAACGGATAAGAGGTGTCCAACCGATTCTTAACATGTCTTTGATGTGATCATCGGCGATTGAAATCATTGGAGCGTATCGCCACATGGAGTAATCACGATTGTTTTCGAAGTACTTAAGGTTGACGTCTTCCTTCATTTTCTTGTAGTCATAAATGACATCCAAGATGCCTTTTTCTCCACAATGAGGACAAGTAAAACTTGCCTGTTCAGGAGTAAAGAAACTCCCACATAAGGTGCATCGATAGCCAACGAAATATTTATTCTTTGCCATATATTCTCCTTACTCAATATGACTTAAAAAGTCTCGAGCGATATTCATCGCCACTTTATAGCGGTAATCTTTAGTTGATCTTTGGTCAGAGATGGGAAGAACGAAGTTTCCATACTCCGATAGTATTTCATCTATCTTAGATTTTAGTTGTTCAACAGATAGACCAATGTATTTAGTTTCTAGTTCAGGACGACGAACCACAGTGATTCCCACTGAGCCAAAGGCTAAGCGAATATCTTTGATGATGCCTTTATCCAAAGTATAAGAACCAGAAAAAGTAATCTTTGAGATAGTCTCCGCCTTGCGGGATCCGACTTTCTTCCATTTTGTATTGGTAAAATGTTGCTCCGGAATAATGACTGAGGTGATTAATTCATCTTTTTCACGATGAATCCTTCTTACTCCATAAATAAATTCACTAATAGGCATTATTCGTTTGCCACGAACGCTAGTTAATTCAATGAGGGCGTCATAGAGGTACAAGCCAACAAGAGCATCTCCTGCAGGGGAAGCATTGCCAATGTTTCCAACAAGGGTGGCCATATTACGTAAACTCGGTGAAGCGATTTCAATGACGATATCTTTTAACAATTGAGGAATGATTGGACTCTTCAAAATATCAGCGTAGTTAGCGGTCGCTCCTATAACGATGTTCTCATCGACTTTTTTAATGAAGTTTAATTCTTCTAACCCCATGATATAAATAACATCTTTATCAAAAGTGGGCAAAAGACCACTGCTGCGGTGTTTAACCACCATTAAGTCAGTGCCTCCTGCCATGATATAGCACTCATGCTCGGAAAGAATTTGGAGGGCTTCTTTTAAATCTTTAGGTATATACTTGCTTACCATTTGATACCTCTCTTTCTTCCTTCTTCAGCTGCCTCAAGTACAGCTTTGATAATCGAGTTATATCCGGTGCAACGGCAAAGATTGCCAGATAGAGATAATCTCGCCTCTTCTTCAGTGGGGTTGGGGTTTTCTAATAATAAAGCATAGGTGCTCATAATCATTCCTGGGGTGCAAAAACCGCATTGACTTCCACCTAGTTCAGCAAAAGCATCAGCGATGACACGATATTGTTCTGTCTTGTTAAATCCATCAATGGTTAAAATTTCTTTTCCAATGACATTCGCAATAGGAGTTAAGCATGATGAGTAAGAAACGCCATTTACTAAAACGGTGCAAGCCCCACATGATCCTTCTCCACATCCCTCTTTAACACCCATCAGGTGAAGTTCATCTCTTAGGACATCTAAAAGCCTTGCGCTAGGATCAACATCAACTTCATAGGTTTGGTGATTTATCACAAATTTAATTTTTGCCATTTTCTACTAACTCCATAATATATTCAGGATTTGCAGGTATTTTATTGATTTTTCGCTTAATAGCTTGCTCAATGGCTAAGCATAGAGCTGGGGCGACACCGACGAAAGTCAACTCACCCGCACCCTTCGCGCCACTGGCTCCATAAGCAAAA
The DNA here is from genome assembly GCA_023443485.1 of Bacillota bacterium. Lineage (GTDB taxonomy): Bacteria > Bacillota_I > Bacilli_A > RFN20 > CAG-826 > JAAYDH01. Next base: position 2,788 of record JAEZUH010000115.1, read on the forward strand.
TGATTATCGATTAATACGGTTTCCATATAAGGCAAATCCATGCTGGTAGGAACGGTATAATCAGAGATGGTTTTTTGATAAACTTTGCCATCCTTGAGATCCATACATTCCAACATTCCATAACCGATACCTTGAGCGATTCCACCATCGGATTGGCCGACGACGATTCTCTCATCGATGGCGTGTCCAACATCATAAGTAGACCAAACTCCATCAACATGAACTTGATAAGTTAAAGGATCATATGAAACTTCAATGATGTTTACTCCCCAAGCATATCCAGGATAAGCATCTCCTTGCATTGTCTCATCGTCCCAATGGATATAGGATGGCGCGACATATGGTTCAATAATTTCAATTCTCTTGCCACTGACCCATTGCTCTTTTAAATGTTTTGCGGCTTTCTCACAAAGATAGCCAACAATAATGATCGTTCTGCTTGCAGCAGTAGGACCTGTATTCAAAGTGTGATCAGTATCAGGAGCTTCATGAAACACCAAATGTTCTGGATAGCCTAAAGTATCAGAAACAATCTTCTTTAAGGTTGTGCGATTACCTTGCCCAAAATCAACTTGTGAGGTGTATAGATGAACAGTGTCATCTTCTTCCTTCACTAGTTTGACGTGAGCGTTAATAATCAAGGATTCTCCCGAACCAGTAAAACCACATCCATGGAGGAACCAAGACATCCCAATTCCTTTATTGGAATTTGGTTTGCTATATTCTTTTATTTTGCGTTTGTAATCGCTCATCTCCATCGCTTTTTCAATTAATTGAGGCATGATTATCTCATCATGGAAGTGACCATTAACCGCAGTGATATCACCTTTTTTAGCGAGGTGTGCATAGCGGAATTCTAATGGGTCGACATGGGCAGCTTTAGCGAGATGATTGATAAACATTTCAAAAGCAAAAATAGTCTGAGGTGAACCAAAGCCACGGAACGCAGCAGTTGGCACTGTATTAGTGAGATAGACGTCTCCATTGACTTCAAGACTTGGAATGGTGTAGCAATCAACAACGGCGATAAGAGAGCGGGCTAAAACAACTCCAGAGCATCCGATATAGGCTCCGCCATCTAATTTAACATGAGCTTCAATACCAGTGATGCGATTATCTTTAACATAAGCTGTATAGGTTGTTTGACTGGGGTGACGTTTTGTTGTAAAAGCAATATCTTCGGTTCGATCAAAAACAAAACGAAGCGGTTTTTTTATTTTGACAAGAGCGGTCGCTAATTGAGCAGATAGTAATGATGGGTAATGCTCCTTACCGCCAAAGGCCCCACCAACTGCGGGTTGTATAACACGGACATTATCAGGGTCACAACCAAGGGTTCTAACAATCGCTTTTTTAACATAGAAGGGACATTGCATCGAGGCTTTGACTGTTACTTTATCTCCATCGAGCCACATCAGCATAGCTTGGGTTTCTAAATAGAGATGTTCTTGTAAACCAGTCCGGAAAGTTTCGGTGTAGGAAAAATCAGCTTCTTGCTTGGCTTTAGAAATATCGCCTTTGGCGAAGTGCTTGTGGAAAGCAGATTCTTTAAGTTCAAAATTTGGAGTCTCTTCTTCATAGGTAATGACAACTTTTTTAACTAAGTCGAGAACCATTTGTTTATCTGGTCCAGCAATCAAACCAATTGTTTCGCCATAGTAGTTGACTACTCCATCAGCGAATACTGGCCAATCAGAAAAGATAATACTGACGACATTTTCTTTAACGATGTCTTTGGCATCAACATAGTAATAACCATCAGGTAAGGTTGGAACGTCAATTTTCAAAATTTTCCCTTTTGAAATAGTCGAACGAACAAAGACAACATATAACGCGTTTTCGTATATGATGTCATCGGTAAAAATGGCTTTGCCAGCCATTTTATCTTCGTTGTCTATTTTGACTGTTGAGTTGGGGAAATACTTTTTCATATATTACCTTTGCTTAATAATAATAGCCTTAGTTGGGCATCGAGAGGCACATAATCCGCATCTAAAACATTTCTCGTTATCAAAAACAGGGACTATGTCCTTGTTCATTTCGATAGCAAAATATGGGCAGTTTTTGAAACAAAGTGAACAGTGAATGCACTTTTTGGCATCGACAACAGGAAGCTCAGCCTCATATCTGACATCCTTCACTAGTTGGGTGTCGATGACATCCTGAATGGATCTGAATCCATATTTTTCTAATTCTTTTGGTAGATCAGCAATAATTTTGGCATATAGTTCTTTACCTTTGAGCATAGCGGCAGAAAGCATTCCAACCGCAGAGGCTCCAGCGAGTAAGAATTCGATGACATCTTTGGCTGATGAAATTCCTCCAACACCGATGACAGTGAGAGAGGGTTCAGCTTGTTTAATGGTATAGACAGTTGCCAAAGCAACAGGTTTGATAGCAGGTCCGCTCATCCACACAAATCCTTTATCATTAGCCGATGCCATAGAACGTTTTTCAATATCCACCACCATCGTTGGTCCAAGTGAATTAATAGCAACAACGCCATTGGCTCCGTTTTCCTTGATGGTTTTGGCGAATCCATGTGGATCTGGCATATGAGGGCTTATCTTCATATATATTGGTTTCTTGGTCAAAGAACGAATTGTCGAAACAGTGTCAGCGAGCGTTTTCAAATCACTTCCCACATAGTGGGTGCTGACTTCAAAAGCATCAGCAAATTTATCGAGAAGAGGAATTAACACTTCCATATCGCTCTTGGTGTATCCAACTGAAATAATTAATGGAACATCACCTTTATGTTCGCAGTATTCAGGAAGGAACTCATTAATCCATTTTTCTTTGGAATATTCGGTCCATAACTCGCAATTGTAGATAGCATTGTTATCTCCAATAATGCATGGATGAGGAATGTGGGCCATTTTGGTTGAAATGGTTTTAGCGACCATGCAGCCTAAACCAGCTACATCCTTGAGCCACAACATTTTTTCAGCATCACCAACAAGTGGTCCAGCTGCCGGCATAAGGGGGTTCTTGAGCACTAACCCATCAAACTTTGTTGTTAGATCCATAATTATTTATTCTCCTTAATTGTTTTCCATAAATTGGCTGATATTTCAATCGATTTATTCATTCCTCTTTCGAGTTTAGAATTAAGCAGTTTGCCATTTTTTACCAAGCATTGGCCACCACGATACACATCTCGAGGAGAGAAGGAGTGATAGAGACCAAAGAATATATGTCCAAAGATATTTGTGCTATCTATTGGAGTAAAGGGGCTATAGGGAAGTAAAAGAAAGTCGGATTCATAACCAGGAAGTATCTTTCCGATTTTGACTCCTAGAGTTTGGCTAACGTAATCATAGGTGTCGTTGATAACATCTAAAACATCTCCTAAATTAATCGCATTTGGTGTCTCGTTTTTCAAGCGAGCTGTATAGAATAGGTTCAAGTATTCCGTCGCCATTGAGGTGCTGAGACCATCATTACCAAGTAATACTTTAACACCATGTCGTTTAAAATTCATTATATCTGGAAGTCCAACCGCATTATTCATGTTAGAAGTTGTATTCACAACCATGTATGCTTTATTCTTTGCCACGATATCTAATTCAGAATCAGTGATATGAACTCCATGGACAATTAGACTATTTGGTTTAATGAGATGATAGCTGTCAAGCCTTTCAATAATGGATTTGCCGTACTTAACTTGGCTATCCTTTTCATCCATTTCGCTTTCAGCGACATGAATGTGGATTGGATAATTTCCAATCACTTTAGAAATCTGAGATAGTGTGTCATCCGAAATTGACATGGATGCGTGCATGCCAAATAAACCGGCAGTCATCGAATCATGATTTGCTGAACAGAAATCGATATTTTCTTTAATGCAGTCTTTGATAGCGAAACGATCGCTGGTTTCAAAACATAAAATACTTCTCAAAGAAGCAACATCCACTAAGGCATTCTTCAAAGAAGTGAGAGAACCAATAATGTTCTTTCCCGAAGCATGATGATCGATAAGAGTGGTGACACCATTCTTCATGAATTCGCTGGCTGCGCATATACCTGAGTAGTAGGTTGTCTCATTATTGATTTTGGCATCCATCTTCCACCACATTTGATCAAGAATGTCTTGGAAGTTCTTTGGATTGAAAGGCAAAATCATTCCGCGAGCAAAAATTGAATAAATATGGGTGTGAGCGCACACAAAATTGGGCAATAGGAGTTGACCATGGCCATCAATCACTTCTGATCCATCATCTTGGAATTCGCTCATTGGTCCTACCTTGATAATTTTCTCATCGAAAACAACAAAACCATCATCGAGATAGTTTTGATAATCGTAAATTCTGACATTGATAATGGTTCTTTTCATATCCAACTCCTTAATAACAGTTTAGTAAATCGCCTTTAATTGGGGCATAGACTCCATCTTTCAAAATAAAGTGGCCTCTAAGCATAGTGGCATGTATCTTTTCCGTTAATTCCAAATTTTCATAAATGGAATAATCAGCTTTTCCATGAGGCTTACCAATTTTGTAAGTTTCGACATTCTTTAAGAAAACAAAATCAGCATCTTTTCCTAAAGAAATGCTGCCCTTTTGAGATAAATGTTGCAGTTTTGCAGTATTTTTGCTCATTTTATCGATTATTTGATCGCCAAACATTTTATGGAGAAGTAAGAAGGACGTCTCAATTCCTCCAATGCCAAAAGGATGTCCTTTGAGAAGTGGGCGATCTTTTTTATCAGCGATATTGAAAGAGCAATGATCTGTTCCAATTGTGTTAACATAACCGATGTTTTTTATGAGCAATTCTTGCTCTTCTTTGCTTCTGAGCGGTGGGGCAAAAGTGTATTTATACCCATCTTCTTTTGCGAGATATGAATCATTGAAAAGGAAATACTGAGGGCAACTTTCGATAAAGAAATTCTTTCCTAAAATATCGGAATAATTGTCAATTAGCGCTTGTAAAGTTTTGCCACTACTACAATGGACCATATACAAGAAGCCGCCCGTTTCTTTGGCAAATTGAGCAAGCTTAAGCGTTTCCGTTAATTCACATTCACTAGGACGCGCTCTTGCAATATCAGTGCAAATAAAAGCAGGATCATGTTTGATTAACTCATCGTTCTCGATGTGACATTCAATCATGACATTATGTTTTTTAGAAAGTTTCAGTAGGTTATAGATATCTTTATCGTAAGTTCTACGATGAGTTTCAGAATAAGTGGTAAAAAGTTTGATGGTGTTCATGCCTAAACTTTTAGTTTTAAGAACAAACTCCTCTAAATCTCCATCAGGTTCTTTTATACAACCGTGCAAATGAAAATCAACTTGTGAACCCTTCGCTATCTGCAGGCGTTCGTAAAATAGTTTTTCTAGTGTTTTTGCATTTCTCGCCGGATCAACAAAATCAATGATGGTTGTTACTCCACCATAAGCGGCAGAACGCGTTCCGCTTGAAAAATCATCGACAGAGATAATGGTTCCACAATCTAATGAAAAATGAACATGGGGATCAATCAATCCAGGAATAATCTTCAAACCTTCTACATCAAAATATTGTTTTGATTCAGGTTTTTCTTTTCCTAAATAAACAATCTTCTCATCTTTTATTCCGATATTGGCTTGTTGCCAAACTCCATCGGTATAGATAACGCCATTTATGATTAATAAATCATTCATATTTTCAACTTTCTAGAAACCCAATTAGTTTGAGTTGTTATTTCTGCTCCTTGATGGCGCGCATGATTTTTTCAGGTGTGATTGGTAAATCATTGATTCTTACACCAATGGCACTGTAAATGGCATTACAAATCGCAGCTGGAGGTGTGTCAATACCAATTTCGCCTACTGATTTTGCTCCGAAAGGTCCAGTTGGATCATAGGAATCAGCAAATTCAGTTGTCAATTTAGTAATCTCTTTATGAGTTGGTATGTGATAGGAAGAAAAACTATTACTGAGCAATTTTCCATGGCTATTGTATAGAACCGCTTCTGTTGAAGCCATTCCGTAGCCTTGAACAATTCCTCCTTCAACTTGGCCTTTGGCCAACATTGGGTTAATAGTTGTTCCACAGTCAACAACTGAGACATAGTTAATGAGTTTATATTCATAGGTTTCTGTGTCGATTTCAATTTCGGCATATCCCGCCATGAATGGAGGAGGTGATACGTGCCCGAAATAACTCTCAGTCACAGCGATTTGTTTCATTTCCTTGGAATAGGTGATTTGTCTAGCTAAATCTGGAAGTGTAATCTCCTTGTTCTTGGATTTGAATGTTTCTCCATCAAAGTCGATATCATCTTCGGTTGTATCCAAGATTCGAGCGGCTTCTTTGATTAATCGTTCTTTCATCTTCTGGGCAGCTTTTAAGGCGGCGTTTCCAGAAATATAGGTCGTTGATGAGGCATAAGCGCCAACATCGAAAGGAGTGAGGTCAGTATCAGAGGAGTAAATGGTCACTTTATCGACAGTGGTCATTAATTCTTCAGCGACGATTTGAGTAATGACAGTATCTGAACCTTGCCCAATATCAGTGGCTCCTGAAGTGACAACATATGTACCATCATCATTGAGTTTAATTGAGGAAGATCCCATATCCATCAAAGGAATGCCGCTACCTTGCATAGCAATGGCCATGCCAACGGAACGAATCGTGTGAGGTCCAACTTGAACGCGAGGATATTTCTTGCTCCATTCAATTAGTTCGGCGCCTCGGTCGATACAATATGGTAATTTGCAGGATTCCATAATCATTGGAGTTCCTTTAGTTCCTTCACCCATAATTTCAAAGATGGGAGAGGTTTCTCCTTCTTTCATGGAATTTATCTTGCGAAGTTCAATTTGGCACATATCGAGTTTTTCCGCGAGGATATCAATGGCAGTTTCTAAAACATAGTTACC
>JAEZUH010000040.1 GCA_023443485.1 Bacillota bacterium
CAATAATCGCAATAATTCCAATCCAAATATTTGATTGGATAGTAAAATATAGAAAAATACGCCAAGAGAAAGCGCCACCTTGAAGATAGGATAGTAAAACACCATTCAAGGAAACTGTAGCAAGCAAGGCTTTTAAAACTAAAGAGATAATATGTCTTGTTTTATTTGTCATGGTTAATCACAGCGTTAATTTGTTCCATCGTTATCGGGCCTTGTCGGATGATTTTAATTTCGTTTTTGGTCAAATCAACAATAGTTGATGGAATCGAAGAGATGCTTTTTCCGGTAATGATATAGTCCAATTCGTTTCCGAAGATATCCTTCACTTCTTCGCTTGTTAAGGCCGGCTTTTCACCTGAACGATTCGCTGAAGGGACTAATAGAGGAAGCTTGACTTGTTTAAGCAAAAGGAGGGCTTCTTCATTTGAAGGCACTCTCATTCCAATTACACCAGTATTATGGGTGACCCATTCAGGAACATTTTCTTTCACCGGAAGGAGTAAAGTAATTGATCCTGGCATGAATGCTTTGATGATTTTTGCACTTCGAGAATCAATGCGGGCATATTTTTCAATTTCATCGGGATGGGAAAGCATCATCGTGTAAGGATGATCTTCTGGTCGATGTTTTATGAAATTCAAGCGATTATAAGCCTCTTTATCGTTATAAACCACTCCCAAGCCCATCACTGTTTCAGTGGGAAAAGCGATGACTCCGTGATTGAGTAAAGAAAAAGAGGCTTCTTGAATCTGAACATTTAAACTTTTCTTATCCATAGAAAACCTCTTAAGTATTAGTGAATTACTTATTAATGATGGTTGAGAACTTGCACACTAATAGCGTGAGCTTTCTCTTCGAGAGCTTTAACAAATTGTTCAACTTTAATTTCTTCATTATTTTCAGAAGATAGTTTGAAAGTCACTTCAATGCTTGGTTGAAGCCCATCTTTAATGATTTGACTTCTTAAATCTGTGATGGTGTAGCCAAAATCTTTAACCACACCAAGTAAATCAGTCATCACTGGAATATCGCTAGGAGCGAGCATGACTAAGTATGGATTTGATCGGGTGACCATTCTCTCAATGCGACGGAAAGTAACAAGAACAATCATGACGACGACTGTACTGATGATAGATAAGATGAAATTCATTGAACCACAAGCTAAACCGATAGCCATGACAAGCCAAATAGTCGAGGCAGTGGTTAATCCTTTAATGCCACCATTGTTATGAATAATGGCACCAGCGCCAAGAAAGCCAACACCAGCTACCACTTGAGCAGCAAGACGGGCGACGTCTCTGGTCATTCCAGTGTAAAATGGAAGTCCATAAATGGAAACAATCATGATAACGCATGAGCCAACACCGACAAGGAGGTGAGTTCTTAATCCAGCACTACGGCCACGTTTTTCTCTTTCGAGACCAACGAGTCCACACAACACAACACAAATGAAAATAGCGATAGAGCAGAGAATTAAATTGCCCCAGCTTACATCTACTCCATTAATCGTAAATTTCAGGTCATTAAACCAGTTAGCTATAAATTGATCAATAGTAACAATTGGATCCATAGTCATTCTCCCTAATAATTAAAGGCAAATAAAATATTTGTCGTTAACTTACTATAACATTGATTGCCTTTTTTTGACCATACCAAAAGACGTTAAAAAGGTAAAACAGTGAATTATAGGTCAATAGATCTGATTTTCTTAGCTCCAAAATAGAAAGCCAAGAAATTAAAAAGCACAAACAATCCAATTCCCGCTCCTAATGAAACAAATTGGATAATCAAATTTAGACCAGAAAATGTATTTACAAATTCAGAAGCAGCAGGAATCATAAATACCGCCATCACAACCATCGTCAATAACAGGATAATGAAAGTGGACAATAGTTGAGACTTGGCCGTTTTAAATGGATTTTTATAATACATTGGAATAAACAATAGATTGAAGAAACCGGACATTGCAAAAACGATTCCGTATAAGACAAGATTGATTCCTAAATCAGGGTACTGACCAGCTTCTCCTATAGCAGGATTAATGAGAAAAAGTTTCAACAAAGCGAAGGGAACAGAAACCACTATCGAGCTCAATTCAATGAATGAAGCGAGTAATACCTTGCCTTTGACAATATCAATTTTACGAATGGGAAGTAAAGAAGTGTATTCAATATCACGATTCGCTATGGCGACTGGGAAGATAATAACAAGAGCCATGAAGGTGTAAATAAAAGAGGTGAGCGCTGGCCAAGACGGAATGGCAATAAGAGCGGACAAACAAATAAAGGTAATCACTTGAGGGGTTAAGCACAAGCGTAATTCTTTAGAAAGGAGTTTCTTCATTTTCATTTCCCCTTTCGATGTTGAGCATCAATTCTTCTAATGTCGGTTCTTGAAAAGCAAAATTTGAAAACGAACTTTGATCATTTTTCATGATTAGACCAGAAAATTTGCCTTGATGAATAAATAATCTTTTGATTCGATTCTTGTCAATGTTGTTTAATAGTTCAGCGGAACCTTCAATATGAAGATAGTCACTTTTAAACTTTTCAACACTGGAATTTTGATAAATTTCACCTTCCTTAATATAGATGATTTTATCAGCGCACTTATCCAAATCAGAAATAACGTGAGTAGAGAATAAAATAGTAGTCTTCTTTAGCTGAGCAATCTTTAAAAAGCAATCAAGAACTTCGTCGCGCGAAACAGGGTCTAATCCGCTGGTTGGTTCATCAAGCAAAAGAACTTTCGCCCCGTGGGAAAGAGCTAATGTCAAACCAAATTTGACTTTCATACCGTTAGAGAATTGTTTTATTTTCTTTTCTTGATCTAAATCAAAGAATTTTAATAGTTTGAGATATAATTCTTCATCCCAGGTTTTATAAAAAGTAGCCGTTACTCTTGCGATGGTTTTAGCTTTTTGGCCAGGATAAAAATCGACTCCTCCAAAGAGTAATCCAATTTCATTTTTTGCTTTGACTTCATTCTGTTGAAAATTTTCCCCAAGATACAAAACTTCTCCTGAATCACTTTGAACGAGATTATAAATACATTTCAGAGTTGTCGTTTTGCCAGCTCCATTTCGCCCAATAAAACCATAAATGGTGCCTTCTTCAAGAGAAAAAGAAACATCTTTAAGAGCAAATTTGGCATACTTTTTATTTAAATTGCACACTTCTAAAATTGTTTGTGACATTTTTCTTCCTTAAAACTTCTATTTTTTAAATATTTTGAATAAGTCCAATGATGAGGAGGGCAATGAGGGCGATGATGACGGCAATTAGGGTTAATGTTTTAAAAACATTGACAAGCGTTCTTCTTCGCTTTGCTTTCTTATTCAATATGTAAATATTACTCTCGTTATCAGCAAAGTAAATAGCGGAGTTTTCATTTTGGGCCTTTAAAGCTTTCCCGTTATTGAGAGGACGGATAAAGGTGAGAAAAACATTAGGATTTTCCGAAATATTGATATTTCCAGAATAATTGAGTTCAAAGATGTCTCTTTTCGGATAAGACGGATTAAAAATATTCAGGATACTAAGTAGAAAAAAGATAAAGAAATACAAACCGGCCTTTTCTTCGATTAATTCGCTAGGAAGTGTGGAAACATTAAGATCAACTTCCGGCTTTTCGCTTTCAAAAGTTGTTTCGAGTAAACCCTTTTTATTTTTCTTAAAAGCTAGTATTTTTCCATCAATTGAAAAAACATAATTTATTTTAGTGGGCATTAAGGTAAGCGTTAATTTATTCATCTTTTTTCCTCAATTTTTAAAATCACTTAATCACCAAAATTAAAATCGTAAATACAATGGAGGCCACGATACCAACGAAGCTGATGATAATTTTGGCTGTCTTTGTGGAATTGTATGGAGTGGTAAAAAAGAAAATGAGAGAAGCAATCAAAAATAGGCACGAAACAGCGCAAAGAGGAATCGCTGCTTGTCGAAATAATGATCCAAAAAAGGCCACTAGATTAGCGGGTCCTTCGGCAATAGAATCGAAAAAGGCCATAAATTCAGGATTGAGTAAAGCCGTGCCTAGTGTTAAAAGAACAAACACTACCAGAAGAAGAATAACTAAAAGCCAAATCCCAACAATAAATACAAAAGAAAGAAATCCAATGACTAGTAAGGTAGCAGAGGTTATTCCAATATTAAAGAGAAGACCTCCAACGCGATTAATTCGCCGATGCAAGATAAGTTCTTTCATATTATTATATTAAGTGTTTAAAAAGGCATATTCAATACCAATGTCGGGCGCATTTTTCCTTCATGAATTCAATAAATTCGCTTTTTGAATATAAGTTTAATGCAAACAAGTATTTCGACTTATTTTTTGCTATTTATCTGTTTGGTATGGCACAAAATCAATAATTTGATCTTGCTTATTTGCGATTAATATAGAATGGACATCTTTCCTTGATGCACTCCTTGTTACGATTGGTGAACTCGCATTCAATTTTATCGATTTCCAAAGCTAGGGAATAATGCTCGTTAGCATATTTCACAGCCTCACTTAATGAGATGAAGGCGTTTCTTTTGCAACATCTCGGACCACCAATCTTACTCATTCTATTTATGACTTTAGAACTAAAAGCCATATGAGATGAGTAATTATCATCAGAGGATAAAGGTCCGGTATTATCTAACAAAGCAAAAACAGCATCGACGGATGCTACTGAACCGCACATCCCCCAGAATCCACACATTGCTCCAGGCATCGTGATGGTGCGCTCAGCCAACCGATCAAGAAATGTATTTAAATCAATATCTAAGCCTGCGTTTTTCATCGCAACCAGCAAGGAGGCACCATCTAAAAAGTGATGCTCAGGACCATGAATACTGACAAAGTTTTCATGCATAATGCTCCTGATGATTTTGATGGGATTTTTGCTTTCGGTTTTTAATAAAGCGCTCTTTATAAGACTATATTTTTCATTCATGGTGTATGTCATATTTTTTACCTATTTCAAAATTTCGATGAGTTCGTTAATCTTTTTCTTGTTCAACGAGTAATGAACCCACTTCCAATCCTTTCTAGAAACAACAAGTTCGCTATCGACCAATATTTTCATATGGTGTGAAAGCGTTGATTGATTGCATTTTACGAGTTCTAATAATTTGCATGCACAAACCTCTTGTTCGTTTTTAAGTGCATTTACGATTTCAAAGCGAGTTTCATCGGCGATAGCCTTCAGCAATATTATATTTTTCTCATTCATCATCTTTTTTCCTTCAAAAGAGTCATATGACCATTATATTTGTCATTTCGATATTTATCAATATGATATCAACGCGATTTTTAGATTATGCATCGGTTAAAAAGTGTTAAAAGAATCTGTTTAATCTAAACTGTGAATATGCTTTGTGTGCTAATACCAGACTATTTGCAAAAGAAACTGTTTTGTTTTGAGAAAGGAGTATTTCAAATTTTTTCCCATAAAAAAATCGCTATGTAACTGATTTATCAGTGATAGATAGCGAGTATTTTTAAATGGTGACCATATCGGGATTCGAACCCGAGAATGCTACCGTGAAAGGGTAGTGAGTTAAGCCGCTTCTCCATATGGCCAAGTGGCGCCTACCGAGGGACTCGAACCCACGACCGATCGGTTAACAGCCGATAGCTCTACCGACTGAGCTAGGTAGGCAACGTACAGGTAAATAGTAACACTTACTTGTAAAACGCAAGAGAAATAATATCACGCAAGTCGTCTAAAGACAAGTAGTTATTTGCTTTTCGAATTAACTAAATCAACAACATCTTTCAATGTGACAAGATGAGCGATTTCGTCACTGGAAAACTCGACTCCAACTTCCTCTTCGATTTCGATCATAACTTCCACTAAATCAAGGGAATCGAGACCCAAATCGACTAATTTGTCTTCTTCTGAAAGCGAAGAAACATCCACGCGCTTTCCTAAGATAGTTTTTACTGTATCAATAACGGCCATATTTTTTACCTCCCCGTTATTATAAACGAAACCAAAAACAACACAAAATAAAAACGATTCCCGGACTAGGAATCGTCCTTTTCTTAAGCGTTGGTTTGTTCAATAACTTCCGCTACTTGACTTGTCGCTGAAGATGTCATTGAAGAAAAAGCTGCAGTAAGACAGGCGCTGAGTGTTCCGAACAAAATCAACACTAAGATGACTCCGAGCAACGATCCTTTTAGTTCCGACATAATCTCTCCTTTCTATGAATAATAACCAATAATTGCCGATCGCTTTATCGCTATTGTCATGGGTTCCTTCGAAATAACGATAGGAGTAATCTGGCGAGATATTTTGTAATCAAGAGTTTCCCCAAACTGGGGGTGACAATAACTTAAACATTCAAAATTAACGTTGTAACGATTTTCGATTTCTTGAATTAAATTGTCGTCAAGCGTTCCATACTGACTAATTCGATACGATATGGCAACTGATTGAGCATCTAAATTGCTAAATACAAATTGAACAGTAATTAAATCAACACCAAAAGCAAAGAAAAGAGCCACAAAAATCATTGAGAGAATCAACCCAATTTTATAAGACATTTACCATATCCCCCACAACCGAAATAATGCTAAAAGATAAAACCATCACAATCGCTCCTGCGCCAAGCAACGGAAAAGCAGTCATTTGAGACAAGGATTTTTGTTTTTTGATTTTAATTTCCGCGTTGTAATTATTGGTGATGCTTTGAAAGAGAACCGTGAATTGAGAAAGTTGCAAAGAGTTTTGGCCTTGGTCTACCATTTGATAAATTGATAACATCAAATTTTTGATGATGTTGTTAGTGAAATTTAAAGCAAAATCCATAAATGGCTTAACGCTTTTGTCTCCATCAATATTGGCAAGAAATAATAAAATCTTTTCTTTCATCCAAGGAGAAGCAAAATCACCTAACTTTTGAAATGATTGATAGACCGTATTGTTATTATTTATAAATGTTTGGAAATAAGATAATAGCGAAATAAGCTCCTCACTATATGCCTTTTCTAACTGGGCTTTTTTGCTGGAATAAAAAGAAAAAAGGTAATAATTGATAAACAGTATCGCAAGAACACTAAACACAATAATCAGAAGTTCTCGAAGAAAATAGTTAATTAAAGCAAAAGAAATAATTAGTGCCACATTTGAGAAAACAATTTTTAATACTTCTTTGCGATATGAATATCCCATTTTCTCGATTTGTTCACGCCACTTATTTTTCACCATAATTCCAACCTCTTATTTCTATCTTTGTCATTCTTTTAGTCAATAATTCGATCGAAAAAAGCAAAATAAGGAAAATGCCTAAAACAGCGTAGGGGTAAAAAGCTTGTTGAGTAATCGAACGATAAAAGTCAGCTAAAACAAGCCGAAGAATTGATAAAATCAGCAGCGAAAATGCCCAAAGTAGAGAAAATTCCACCACGATCTTTCGATTTTCGCTCTGGCAGAAAATAATGTATTCTTCGGTTTCTCGACATTCATTACAAAGATAATTTGACATGGTTAAAATATCTCCGCCTTGTTCACACCAAAGGACAATAATGTCAGTAAAAAGAGAATAAAGATGAAAAGGAAAAAATCTTTTTAGATAGATAATTTTTTCATTTTCTGTCAAATCTTGGATTCCTTCTTGCTCTTCTTTAAAATCTTGTCCAAGAGTTTCGCTCGCTGAGATAAAAGCTCCGTTCATCGATTCCTTAACACTGAGAGAAACGATAAAATTGTTGATGAAGTAATAACAATTATGAAATTTTTTAATCATCTTCACATATTTTTTAAATCTTTTCTGTATCACAAGAACAAAGTAGGAAAGTGTCAATACAAAAACAGCAATAGAGACGATGATATTATCGGTTGCAAAATAACCAATAAATGCAAAAATAATACTTAAAATTAAGCCAATCAAACCACTCTTACTCATAATGATTTTCCTTAATAAATGTCTTGATAAAAAGGTGATTGGATTCATCAAAATTTAACATTTCAGCGATGTTTTGACTGATTTTCCGATAGTTATGTCCGTTTTTGCTCCATCGATATATATAATCGCTCTCCCCATTTTCGTTAATATAATAGAGGCTCATAATACGTCTATGAATTGGTCCTTTTTGATCTTCACCTTTAGCGAGAAAAACATAGAAACGAAAATGATATAAGATATCTTTCATCGTGTCCTCATAACTCATCTTTTTTTCATTCATTAATACCATTCTGACCATGCGAGAAGGCATACTTAGCGCATCAATTGAATGGATGGTTGTAATAATTGGATGTCCTGTCATTGCTGAGTTTAAGACCTCGATCATTTCTGGACCTCTAGCTTCTCCAACAATTAGCCAATCTGGATTGCTTCTCAAAGCATTTTTTACTAACTCTTGGATTGTGGAATTATTGTTTCTGTCATCGACTTGCCATGTGTTTAAATCAAGTTTTGTTTGTTCGCGGACTTGCTCTAATTCCAAAACATTATCGATTAAAATGATGCGATTGTTTTCTGGAATTTTTCTTAGTAGATACTTCTGAAATTCAGTTTTGCCACTACCAGTTAAGCCACCAATAACAATTGACATACCGGATTTGATGAGTACTTCAAAAAGAGCAATCAATTCATCACTGAGAAAGTTGTTATCGTCCGTTATTCTCGGAAGAGATGAAGCGATTCTTATTGAAAAAGTCAAAGAAGTTTCTTTTCCAATTCGTCCAATCGATTGATGAACCGCATTAAGACGGTATTTGCCAACTGAGACATCGATGATAGGAACCTGATAGGAAAATTGTTTATCAGTTAAGTTGGCGATTTGACGAATAAAATCCTTTATCTCAACTACATCAACATTGATATCTGCAAGTTTTCTTCCATCGAGATTATGAAGGTAAAAAATATTTTCGCCATTAAAAGAAATATCTGTTATTTCGTTATCTTTTAATAAAGGAGATAGAAAAGATGATTCAATAAAGGTTATGGCTTTATTAATATCCATGAGTGGTTTCCTTTATTTCATAAAACATCACACGATGGTACGAATAGTTTAAAATGACTATTGCTGAAATATTTACTTCCACCGCATTACATTGATCATCAACACAATAGGAATCATCTTCCTGGTGATAATAGTAAAAATCTAAGGACACTTTTTTTGTGTATTTGTCTAAAGAATTTTCATAATAAACCGACAAATTATCTTCTAAGGTTCGCTTATCAAAATATAGAGGAATTTCTTCCTCATTATTTACTAAAGGGATTGCTGTTTCAAATAGAGCTAAGGGAGTTGTGATTACGATACGATTAATGGCAGTGAGATTTGTGGTAATCATGAATAATTGGAAACTTAGAATGAACGAAAGAAGTGAAAGAAAAGCAACAATCATGAAACAATTCCCCCCACAATGCAGTAGTCACTATTATTACAAGGTCCAATTAAGCCTTGATATACAAGATAAGATGCTTTCCAAATGAAATTTGATTGGCTGCAGCCAAGTCCCTCAATGACAAAAGTAAAAGTGGATTCGCTCAAATCGTTTAAATGATTAATTGGTAAATAAAAATATGGTGTGATGGAGAAACCAGAAATTTTTGTTAGTGACATCTCAAGAGTATTTGGATTCACATACATAGTTGAGGGAAAGGAAAGCGAATATTTTTCACTCTCTTTTATCAAAGATAAAGGTACAACTATTTGACCGTTATCATCAATTTCGATATAAGAAAAATTATTGAATGAATCAGGCAAAATTAAATAGGCATTTCGATAAGTTAAACTGTTAATATATTGGTAAGAAAAGTAGTACTGACTAATGAGCAATCGATAGTATGTATCTATTAGAAAATAATCAAAGAAATCATTAAAAATGTATTTTTCTTGGTAAATAATCACTCCACTATTGGCAAATTTAAAGCTGGTTGAGTATTCAAAAATATGGCTCTGTGAATATTCAATTGGATTATAGGTATTTCCCTTAATTGGATAAACTTTAAAACTAGATGAAAGAAGATTGTTCGAATTACTTGAATCAATCAAGAAAAATAAAATGTTCATTCCATAAACATCTAAATAAGCTTGAGTGAGCAAATTTATGTTAACCTTTCCATTTTGATATTTAGATATCACGGTATTGGTGCTTTTTGATTGCGCAACTACTGTGTTGTTATCGTCCGTTATCTTGAAAAGAATATAGACCTCTTGATTAATTAGGGATGAGCTGCTGATATTTATTTGCAAGTTTGGATTATCGTCATGTTGCTTGAAAGGTCCGTATATCGACGAAGAAAGTTGATATTTGCTAATTGGTCCTACTGATAGAGCAAATGGTGTCAAAAGAAATAACAATGCAATTATCCCAAAATGTTTATTTTTCATAAGCCTTAAGAAAATGAATCATCGCTTTTCTTTTATATCGATAATACGTGCATTTGGAATAGATAGTTACCCACCAAAACGGATAACATTCGTGGAAAAAATCATTATTGATAAAAACTTTTTCGACATTGTCGAGTTCTCCAAATGCACTTTCGACTTTTGAAACGATAAGATAGAAAGGATTACTGATTTCTTTATTTCCAGAAGAAAATGAATAAATTTGATTCTCTCTTATTTGTTTTTTGCTAGAAAAATACATTAAAGCGATCTTTTCGACTGCAAAAGTAAGCGATTTAAAAGAAGCGTGAGGTGATGATTTCATGTGTTCTCCTAATTAACTTTGTTATCTCAACACGAGAAAAAAGTTGGAAAACAAAAGAAATAATCTTCTTTGTCGCTTTTTGCTGTTTTTAATAAATCAAACTTATATAATAATTCCATGATTGTTTTAGCAGGTGCGAGCGCAAGCGGCAAGACAGAAGTCGCCAAAACATTAGCTAAGAAATACGGCATTACCAAAATGATCACTACCACTACTCGTTGCATGAGAACAGGGGAAGTGAATGGCCGTGATTACTTTTTCGTTGATAAATCCGATTTTGAACAGATGCTTCGGGAAGATCGTTTCGTTGAGCACACTATTTATAATGGCAATTTTTATGGCTCAACCAAGGACCAAATCGCTCCAGGTCGATGCATTGTAATTGACCCTGCAGGTCTTCGCGCTTATATTGCATTAAATGATCCGGCAATTGTGACCTTTTTCCTCGATTCAACCGAATCGACAAGATATAGAAGGATGATTGAAAGAGGCGATCCTGATGAATTAGCTAAGAAAAGATTACTTCACGATCAAACAGCTTTCGCAGAAAAAAACATCCCAGAAGTTGATTTTCACATCAATTCTGAGACACAGACTGTTGAGCAAGTTGCCGATGAGATAAAAAGGATTTATGACAAAGTCATTCAATCGCGTGATTTGAATAAATAGTCATATTTGTAAATAGTTAAAGGATTAAAGTAGACGGAACAATGATATCCGTCTTCTTTTTGTTTATATGTTTTAACATAATTGTCCGCCATAAAACGATAAAAATCATTTTCAAAAGGAAAAACTATATTCTTATGCTTCCAGCCTTTTGCGATATTTGAGGAGATGAATTTAAGAATTTCTTGAACATTGTTGCCATCAGGCAATAGACAAGTATAAAGTTCATTGTCTTTTGGTAATTCGTTGGGAGTATTTGAAACTTGATCATATTTGTTAAACAAGTAAATAATTGGAATATTTTCAACGCCTAATTGAGATAGGACATCGAAGGTAGTTTTGATATGTTCTTTGTAATATGTATCAGAAAAATCAATGACCTCGACGATTAAATCAGCCTCGCTAATTTCTTCAAGAGTGGAGCGAAATGCATCAATTAGATAGACAGGGAGATTAGAAATGAAACCAACTGTATCAGTGACATAAAAAGTTGGAAAACCATAACAGTTAATTAAACGAGTAGATGTTTCTAATGTCGCGAAAACATCATCCTTCACTAAAACAGATTTGCTGGGATGACTATGCTGATAGTTCAATAAACCATTAATCAATGAAGATTTGCCGGCATTTGTATAACCCACAACAGCAATTTTTGTTATTGGCGAGTCATTTCTTTTTTTACGAGAAGTTCTTCGTGAAAGTTTAATTTCTTCAAGTTCCTTCTTTTTTAGGAATATTTTGTTTTCAATTTGTCTTTTATTTAACTCAATTGCCTTTTCTCCTTCTCCCTTGTTTTTTCCTTTTCCGGAGGTGACTTGAGAATAGGAAGCGAGTGCATTGACAAGTTGATTGCTCGCGTACTTTAGCTTGGCAATTTCAACTTGAAGTTTTGCTTCTTTGCTCTTTGCGTTTGAGTCAAAGATTTCTAAAATAATAGAGGTTCGATCAACGACTGGTAAGCCCAATATATCTTCCATCATTTTCTTTTGAAGGGGCGTTATATCATCATTAATCAATATATACTTAATAGAATCATTTTCATTTGTTTTTTGCGCCCTATTTTCGATAATTTGCTTTATTTCAACAATTTTTCCCGGGCCAAAATATGTGTGTGGCGAAGGCTTTTCGAGATTTTGATGAAAAGTCTCAACTACCTTATAACCAGCATTTCTAGCCAGACTAATAAATTCCCTTAAATAATAGAGATCGTTGTCTTGTTTCGAGATATAAAAAACAGCAGCATTAATTTCATTTGGCATAGAGGGATCCTAAAACATCTAGACCATCGATAATAATTCGATAATCGACTCTTTTTTTCTTGAAGTGACTTAAATGAGGATAGCCGCTAACTGACCATAATCCTCTAGGTCGATAATAATCACCGTTTGCCACAATTTGGCATGCTAAATGGCAAGCTGAGAGAGAAGCTTTCACATTGCTATGCAAGAATACCGATAAGAATCCATTGGCGATAATTTTAAACCACTTTTTATAATTTCTGATTATTTGAGTGTTGCTAATTCCTGGTTCAGCTAAAAGATATTTCACGTAAGGGTTAGTGTTTGAAGAAGAGTAAAAAGAGAATACTTGAGAAATGCCAAGTTTAGAGATAAAGTACTGTTTCATTAAACTCTGTTTTCCATTAAGTAGAGAAAGATTCTTATTCTTATAATGAACAAAATGATAGGCTAAAGATCCTTGTAAAATAATACGTTTTTCAGTTTTTACCGTAGTTAGAAAATCTTGTATAAGGGATAATAGATATAAAGGACCAAGAAAATTTGTTCCAATTGTCAAGGGAACATAATTTTCGAAGGTAGAACTCTTCTTTGGCGAAAATACTCCTGCGTTAAGAATTAGAGCATAAAAATCGTTATGCTCATTTTTCAAAAGTTGAACAAAATGATCGATAGAAGAAAGAGATGATTGATCAAACATTACGATATCAATAAAAGCATTGGGGTGCCTTTGCATTAATAAATCGCGGGCTTCTTCAGCTCGCTGCATATTACGGCATGCCATAACAATATGAGCATCTTTAAAAAGCAAAACATCGCATATAGAGAAACCAATACCACTATTGGCGCCAGTTACGATAACTTTTTTCCCTTCAAGATCAGCTAAATTATCTCTTATGTAGCGATTAATCCTTTTCATTTGATGTTTCTTTTTCCTCTTCTTTAGCTTTTTCATTGATGTTATTATCAATCACCATGATTTCTCTTGCGGTGTATTGATCAGCTTCCAAGACAATAAAAGTATAATGGAAAAAGTCAAAAGCATCTCCAACTTTCGCAAAGCGGTCTAAAATATCTTGGCACAATCCGGATACTGTTGCGTAATCGGTTTCATATTCTTCATCAAAGTTAATAAGTTCAAAAAAGTCATCGATATTCATCGCTCCATCGACAACGAACTTACCACTGCCTTGTTCAACGTATTCTTCTTCTATTTCATCAGTTTCATCAAAAATATCACCAACAATCTCTTCGAGAATATCTTCCATGGTGACGATACCTTCGGTTCCACCGTATTCATCTTTTATGACAGCAATATGAATTTTAGAGGTTTTGAACTCACTCAAAAGATCCATTACTTGATGATTGCGAGGAACAAATAATGGTTCGTAGCATAGTTTTCTGATATTGATTGATTCACCTCTTAAATAGGCCTTTAAAAGTGATTTAATGGGTAAAATACCGATAATATTATCAACTGTGTCTTGATAAACAGGAATACGAGAGTGAATAAAGATATCACCATTTTTGAGAATTTCATTAATATCATCTTCGACATCGATACAAAACACATCGACACGAGGAGTCATAATCTCGTAAGCTTCAATATCATTTAAATCAATCGCTGAGCGAACTAGTTCGGCTTCATCCTTTTCTAATTCTCCATATTCTTCTATGGTATCAACCATTTCGGTTAATACTTCTTCATCGATGATATCTTCTTCTTTGGATTTTTTTCGAAACAATTTGCCAAACAAAGCAAAGAGTTTGGAGATAGGCCAAACAATAGGAAATGTTAAGTATTTGAAAAAAGTAAGCGGGTAAGCAAAAAGCAAAGCTAATGAGAAGTTAAATCTCTTGCCGATAGCTTTTGGAAAGAATTCGCAGAAGATAATCATGAAGATCGTAAAAATAATGGGGGCAAGTGTTGTTGCGAGGTTACCGCTCGAAGTTTGAGCGGCAATTCCTACTCCAATTAAGGTGACAACTGTCGAGGCGCCGATATTGACAACATTATTACCAAAAAGAATCGAAGAGATTGTAAAATCGTATTCATTAGCAATTTTTAAAGCAAGCTTAGAGCTTTTAATTTTTATGCCTTTATCAATGTTTCTCTGAAGACGATCTTTATCAACTACTCCATAAACGATATCCGCACTTGAGAAAAAAGCACTGAAGATACAAAGAACAGCAAGTATTACGTAATAGTACCATTCCATACTACTTTTTCTCCTTTGGGGTATTGGGCTCACTAATATCGCTCACTAATTCTTCAAGGACATCTTCCATCGTTACCATGCCGACCATTTTATGATCTTTATCTCGCACAATAGCTATATGGCTATGATTCTTTTTAAAGCCGTTAAAAAGATCATCGATCATAATTGTGTTTGGAACAAAGTATGGTTTGGATAATATTTTTCGAATAGAAGAATTGGGATTCTTTGTTATTTCTTTGAAATAAGTTTTAACTAAAAGAATGCCAATGATGTTGTCTGGTTGTTGATCATAAATTGGGATACGAGAGTAATTAGTATTAAGGAGAATTTCTTTCATTTTTTCGTGCGTTAAAGTATTGATATCTAAAGCAAAGACATCTTTTTTGGGAGTGAGAACTTCGCGAACATTTGTATCGACAAATTCTAGCGCAGATTGAATAATTTCCGTTTGTTCTTGTTCGAGTAAGCCATCGCTTGTTGTTTTTTCAATCGCATTTTCAAAGTCTTCTTCCGTAAACTTGTCGTCTGTTTTAACTTTAAATATCTTTTCAATTGCTTTGGTCATCAATTCAAAAATAACCGCAATTGGATATAAAAGAATCATAAAAAGATAAACCGGAATAACAACTATGTATGAAACAGTATCCGGAATCGCTTTGGCAATTGTCTTGGGAAAAGTATCGCCTAGAATATAAAAAAGAAAAGTCATACAAATAGATGAAATCAATGAGACAGTATCTTTATTTAAGCCATAAGTCGCTTCTGGCAAAATGTAGTTAACAAAAAGAGTTGCCGAAACAACTGAAGCAGCGATAGCGACGATATTATTTCCGATAAGAACGGCAGTTAGAGCTCGGTCAAATCGGTTACAAACTTTTAAGAGTAATTTAGCAACTACACTTCCGTTGTCTGCTTTAATTTGAATCTTGAAACGGTTACAACAAGATAACGCTGTTTCACTAGCAGAAAAGAAAAAGCTGCCAACAAGACATATTGTAATTATAAGCCACGACAGAGGCACATCCATTCGATGACCACATCCATTCTGAACAATTTGTTCCGTTAAGAATGTTAGCATAAAACGAACTCGCGCGCAAATAATTATATATAGATTATTAAATGTTTAACGCGCGTAAAGCAATAAAAAAAGCCGTCATGGACGGCTAATTATTAGATAAGTCAGAGCTGATTATTCTTCGTCTTCAAGAACTTTTTTGGCTTTATCTTTGGCAGCGGCTTTTAACTCTTTTACCCAGTTTACGTTTCCAATTTCGCCTTGCTCTAAGGCATCATTTTCCATTACAGTTTGAATCAATTCTTTGCATCGTTTCATCGATAAATCAGATTTGACTTTGAAGACTAGAGGAATTTCAGCATAGATAGCTTTGTTTCCCGCATCTTGAACTGGAATGGTTGAATCTTTGTAATCATCAGGGTTAAGGGCAAAATACAACTTTAAACTCTTTCCGGCGATTGTCAATTTAACATAAGTCTTGCGGTGAAGACGGAAAGTATCTCCAGAAGAAGAAACACGTGATTTCACTCCATAGGATAGAATCTCGTTTTTAATTGTATTGTAATTCGCTTGCATATCTTTTTCAGCACTCAACATTCTCTCTTCAAAAGGAATACGAATGATTGGGGCTTTAGGAGCTTCTGGTTCTTTCACAGCAGTAACTGGGACTGGTTCTGCAACCACTGGAGCAGGAGTAACAGCCACTTTTGGTTGAACGACTGGCGCTAGCGAAGGAGCGACTTCAACTTTTTCAACTACGGGTGCGGGTACAGGTTTAGCAGCCTCAACAATAGTTGGAGCTGGGGTTGGAACTGGAGCAGGATGAGAAACCGCCTCAACATTTTGTGGAATTGGAGACATTCCATTTCCAAAGTATTGAACGATAAGTGGTCCGCCAAAAGTGGCGCCAACAATACTATGATTGTCGGTTGTGGGACGAGTCTCTTGCTTTGGCTGTTGAGCATTATTACGTGCAATTTCATCGCGAACAATATCGCGGATCATCGCTGCTAATTCTTTTGGATCAATTGGCTCTTGAACAGGAGCAGGAATTGGTTGGGGCGCTTCTTGAATAACGGCTTCGTGTTCGACTTCAGGTTCTGGCTCAATTTCTGGCTCTGGTTCAGGGATAAAAACCGGAATTGGTTCAGCTGATAAATCTTCGTATTCAATCGGATCGGCAGGAGCAGCTAAAGCTTCAACCTTGTCAGATTCCGATTTGACAATATCTTCAGCAGGAGTTTCATTTGCAAATAGTTCATTAGAATCTTGAACCGCTTTTCTTGTGAAAATAATGGATAAAACATCCAAGATAACAACAAATACAAAATATAAACCACTCAATATCACGATAGCGTATGTTCCAATTAAAACTGCAATTTCGGTAGAAGCGAAATTAATAAATACATTCGAATTTGCCAAAATACTAGCCACCATTACTCCGAGAAGCGCGATAGCAAAGGAAAAAATAGCACAGACAATTTTTAGACCAATATGTTTTTTAATTAAAACAAGGCTAAGAACCATTAAGACAATGCCCACAACAATAGAAGCATAGAAAATGATTCCGCTAAACAGCACACCAAAAGTAGCTGCGGAAGGGAGAAAGGTAGTAAATAATGTTCCCCAAGCAGTGGGATCAATTAATGTAACTTGAGTAACGATTGTTCCGACCGCTCCACCAAAAAATAACGCGGTGAAAATACTCAAAATAACAAATAAAATTTTGAAACTCTTTTTCATAAGAAGTCCTCCAGATATTTATATTATTAACGGGCGCACGTAAAAAAACAATTCTTTTTAATAAAAATATAGGCAAAACTCGATTATTTTTTACAATATTCTAATTTTTTGCCATAATTTTGATATGGTTTTTAAGAATTTTGATATCAACTTTTTTGGCTACCAATTCTTCCCCGTCAATATCCCAAGAGCTCATTTTATCCATCGTAATATTCGCTTGATTAAAGGTAAATTTATTAACTTTTTTGGGGCGAAAAAAGAATCTAAACAATCCGTTAAACCAGCCATTGCTGGTATACATTAAATCAGCTAGTCCGTCATCTAATCTTGCCTTTTGATTAATTTTAAACCCACCCATATATCGAGAATTCAAAACCAATAAAAAGGGAGCAAAGAAACAAAATGGCTTTTGATTGTTCAAAGATATCTCGCCTTGAATACGATTTTTTGCCCGCAAAGATTTTAAAGCTAATCCGTAATAGGATAAAACTTGAAAGTGCTTCTTTTTAATCGCTTTGACTTTATAAGGGATGTCAGAAAAGGTCCCTACCGAAAGACTAAAAATGCCATAGCGATTGTTGACCTTGAAGACATCAACTTCTTCTACAAATCCTTTGCTAATTATCTTAAGTGAGTGAGAAATATTCCTTGTATATCCAAAATTTTTGCTTGCGTCGTTAAGAGTTCCACAAGGAATAATTCCTAAAACCGGTCGATATTCATGACTCGATAAAGCATTAACAACATGATGAAAAGTGCCATCTCCACCCGCAAAGACTAGAACATCATATGCATACAAAGGCTTTTTTAAGACCTCGTAAAGTTGTTGAAGATCTTCACAATAATGGTACTCAACCACTGATGACATCATCGATAGTTCATGATTGATATAATCTATTTGTCGTGGTCTAAGCCCTTTACCACTTGAGGGATTATATATAAACAGTGTTTTCATATAATTTAATTATAGCAAAACGAAGAAAAAAAGCTTTGAGAAACTCAAAGCTAATTAACATTTTTTGGTGATCCCACCGGGAATCGAACCCGGGATTAGACCTTGAGAGGGTCTCGTCTTAACCGCTTGACCATGGGACCGGTGAGAGTATTATATAACACTCTCTTGATAAATTAAAATGAAGAAATCACTCTTTCAATTCTTTTGTCACAGTGGCTCTTTCCTAGGACTTTCATAACATAAAAAAGATTGGGGCTATTTTTCTTTCCAGTTAAGGTAATTCTTAGAATTTCAGCGACATCAGCAACGGAACCAACATACTGATCAGGATTGTTTTTATAAAGTTTTCCGTTGGGAGCGAAACCCAGCGATTCACCGATTTGTTTTAATTGATTAAACCATGATTGCTCATCTTGTTCGAGAGATAAGTGCTCTTTGATTGAATTTAAGACATTCTTGATTATGGAGGAAGATAATTTTTCTGAGAAAGGAAGTTTTTCCTTGAAAATATCTTCGTAAAAATCATCATAGAAGAAACCAATTGATTCTAAGAGATTGCCAAATTTTTCGTAATCTTTTCGAGGATTCTCTTTTTCTCTTTCGATGTTCATTATTTCTTTGAAATAGAAATGATCACGATTGACAACTTCTAAAAGTTTGGGCTGATATTTTGTGGCATATGATAACACCATATCGAAAATTTGATCTTTATTTTTCTTGGCCAATATTTCTTTGGCAAAAAAATTCAATTTTCCGATATCGAATAGAGCACCATCTAAAGACATTTTGGTAAAGGAAAACTCGAAATCCTGCATGTTTTCAAACTTATTCTGGAAAATCCATTCTTCGAAGTTGGAATTAGCGATTGTCATCAAATACATAATAATGGCCTCAGTTGGATAGCCATCTTGGAGGAAATAGCTAACCGCGGCCTCACTATCTAATCTCTTGGATAGTTTTCTCTTATTCCCATTTTCATCTAATTTCATGATGACTGGTAAATGAGCATAAAGAGGGGCTGGCCATTCCATGGCTTGGAATAAGTCTAAATGGATAGGAAGCGAAGCAATCCATTCTTCACCGCGAATAACCGTAGTAGTACGCATAAAATGGTCATCGACAACATGAGCAAAATGATAGGTAGGAAGACCGTCACTCTTATAGATGACAATATCCTGGTCGTTTTCAGCGATTTCGAAAACGCCATGAACAAGATCGCTCACTTTGATTTTACGAATGTGGTTGCCGTTGCTTTTAAAGCGAATGACAAATGGCTCTCCCGCTAATAATCGGGCGGCCTTTTCATCATTGGTTAAGAAGCGAGATTTGGCAAACTGACCATAATATCCCGGAACAAGTTTGGCTGCTTCTTGTTTGGCGCGAATTTCATTTAATTCTTCAGGAGTGCAAAAACAAGGATAAGCTCTTCCTATCTCAAGCAAATGTTTAATTGCTATGCGATATATATCTGCTCTTTCAGATTGAATGTAGGGTCCATAATCACCTTTTTGATGATCTCCGAGATATCCCTCATCTGGAGTGACATTAAAAACTCTAAGTTGCTCAAGAAGCTGGGCCCCAGATCCTTCAATCTCTCTTTTGGTGTCTGTATCTTCAAGACGAACAAAAAATACGCCGTGACTTTGCGAAGCCACTTTGCGACAAATCATGCTGGTAAACAAAGAGCCAGTATGAAGAAAGCCAGTCGGGCTGGGAGCAAAGCGAGTTACTTCTGCGCCTTCAGGCAAGTTCCTTGCGGGGTATCTTTTTTCTAAATCCTCGATGGTCAATGTGACATCTGGGAAGATAATATTTGCTAATTCTTTATTGGTAATCATTTTGTGTCTCCTTCTCGTTAAGAAATTATATTGCATCTTGAATATGTTTTGTTATAATAATTAAGCGAATTTGGTAAACCAAGTTGCAATGCAGG
>JAEZUH010000050.1 GCA_023443485.1 Bacillota bacterium
GTTAGAAAGCGGATCATGAAAAATGAGAAGCTTAATTTAGTGTACTCAATTTCTATGACCACTCGCGCTCCAAGAAACATGGAACAAGACGGCCAAGATTATTATTTTGTTTCCCAAGAAGAATTCCAAAAGAATATTGATAACAATAATTTCCTCGAATGGGCCGAATTTGTCGGTAACCGTTATGGAACCCCAAAAGACAAAGTCGAAGAACTCCGCGCTCAAGGCAAAAATGTTTTCCTCGAAATTGAAATAAATGGAGCGGAACAAGTCATTGGCAAAGTAAAAGATGAAGGAGTTATTTCTTTCTTTTTAATGCCGCCTTCCCTCAAAGCTCTTGAAAAGAGAATTCGCAATCGTCGAAGCGAGTCAGAAGAAATCATTTTTGAGAGATTAGAAAAAGGCAAAAAAGAAATGACTATGACACAAGATTATGATCATATCGTTCTGAATGACCGAGTTGGTCGAGCAGCCTCTGAAATTACACATCTAATTCTTAAGAAAATACATCAGAATACTCTATAGGACGAACTCGATGATATGCGCATAGTTGAAATCTTAATTGAATACGCAAGTCATACCCTGGATCGTCCTTTTTCTTATCTCTACGAAGGCAAGAAAAATATCGGTCCTGGTTTTCGTGTATTAGTGAACTTTAATCATCGCGTATTGATGGGTTATGTTCTTTCGGTTAAGTCAACTGACCAAACAAGCGAACAATTAGAAGAGGAAAGTGGATATCGACTTGATTTTCTTGTCGATGTTATCGATGAGTCCCCTCTACTAAATGAAGATTTATTTGCCTTGGCTAAACGAGTATCAGACTATTATTTAGCCCCTTTCATAAGTGTTCTTCAAGCTATGCTTCCCCCTTCCTTATCGCCAAGAAAATCATCTTTGAAAGCTCCTAAGATTGCATATGATCAATATCTTTCAATTAATCGCTATACGGAAGATGATTTAACAGATAAACAAATTGAAATTCTTCGTTTGATTAAAAAAGAAGGAAAAATTTTAAAAAAAGAAGTTGGTTCTCCTAGTGTTGTTGAAAAGTTGCTCTCCCGCAATTTGATAAAAGTCATCAAAGAAGAAAAACGCCGACTTCTTATTCCTGACTATTCTCTTCAAAAGCCCCCATTGTTGACCGACGATCAACAAAGAGTTATCAAAGATTTTGTAAAAAGCGAAGACTCTATCTATCTTTTACAGGGAGTAACTGGTAGCGGAAAAACGGAAGTCTATCTCACGTTATGTGAACGAGAATTAGAAAAAGGCAATAGTGTTTTATTTCTCGTTCCAGAAATTTCTTTAACTCCGATGATGATGGAATATTTTATTCGTCGTTTTAAACATCAAGTTGCTATTTTGCATAGTGAGTTAACTCCCGCTGAAAAGTATGATGAATACCGTAAAATAGCTCGTGGAGACGCTCACATTGTTATTGGAGCAAGAAGTGCGATTTTTGCCCCTTTAGATAAAATTGGTCTAATTATATTAGATGAAGAGCATGTTGAATCATATAAACAAGATACCTCTCCTTTCTACCACGCTCGTGAAGTCGCTATCATGAGAGGCGAAATGCATAAAGCAAAAGTGCTTTTAGGTAGCGCCACTCCCTCTTTGGAATCGCGAGCTCGTGCTAAAAACGGCATCTATCATCTTTTACGCTTAGATAAACGCATTAACGAGCAAAAACTACCTGCAACCAAGATTGTTAATCTAGCGGACTATCAGAATATCGATCGAGAATCCTATATTTTTTCTCTCTCTTTACGCAATGAATTAACGAAAGTTTTAGCCGCCCACCAACAAGCAATGCTTTTAATTAATCGCCGTGGTTTCTCAACGAGTGTCTCATGCCGTAGTTGCGGTTATTTATTTCGTTGTCCTACATGCGGAATAGCTCTAACCTATCATAAGAGCGATAATATGCTCAAATGCCATCATTGTGATTTTGTGCAAGTTATGCCTGAAACTTGTCCCGAATGCGGATCCAAATACTTGATGAAAACGGGGTTTGGAACGGAAAAAATTGAAGAAGAAGTTCATCGTCTTTTTCCTGAAGCAAAAACACTGCGTCTTGATAGTGATTCGACCAAAGTTCGCAACAAAATACCATCAATTATTGAATCTTTTCGCAAAAAATCTGCCGATATTTTAATTGGAACCCAGATGATTGCTAAAGGACATGACTTTCCTGATGTCACTTTAGTTGGTATTGTCCTTGCGGATATTGGTCTTTCAATGCCATCCTTTAGAAGTTCGGAAAGGGTTTTCCAATTAATCACTCAAGCAGTGGGAAGATCAGGGAGAAGCGATAAGATTGGTAAAGCCATAATTCAAACCTACAATCCATCTCATTATGCGATTACCTATGGGGCCCGACAGGATTATGAAGGGTTTTTTCAAAAAGAGATGGGAATGAGAAAATTACAAAATTATCCTCCCTATTATTTCCTTGCTAGTTTGACCATTTCGGGAAAAAAGGAAGAAACGGTAATTACTCAAACTTATAACGCTGTTGATTATTTGAATGAACAACTTGGAGATAAAGCTGTTATTCTCGGCCCAACCACTCCCTATATTGCTAGAGATCACCTCCTATTTTTAAGGACGATTCTCATCAAATATCGCGACTACTCAATCATTCAAAAAACACTCATTAAATTGATTGGCTTATACGCGAAAAAGTCTAGTGTTAATATCGATGTGAATATCGATCCATACAATTTTTAACAAAAAATTTGTATTTTATTGTATTATATTAAAACGAAGGAAGAATTTATGATTACTTTAATTTTTTATGGCCTTGATCAGTTTGTGGTTGGCCGCTTATCTCGCGAGCTTACCCCTCTAATTGCCAAACTATACGAAGTGGAAGAAGACGAAGTCAATTTCATTGCCCCAAACAATATGATTTTTCACAAAGGAACCGAACAAACTTCCTGGAATTTACTTATACATGTTCACGCTCCAATGAAAGTCAGCGTGTTACAAAAAATGATGGCGGATCTCCTTATCAACGGAATCGGAGAAGTCGCCATTCATAAAGCAGTCGAGTTTTACTATTACTCTCAAGATAATCGTTTTCAAAAGATTAATGAAAATTATCCTCGCTTTATCAGCGAAGAAAATCTCGTCGATGTTGATTCCGATCATGACGATGAAGAAGAATTGGAAGAGGGAGAAGGCGATGACCAAATCTATACTGGTGATGTCTTCAAAGATTTTAAACCAGGTGACTAATGAATAAGATTGTTACTCTTTCATCACAAGTCCTCAAAGAAATTCTTATAAAGAATGTCTCTTTTAATTTAGCGATTCGCAGCCTTTTAAAAGACCAAAAAATTTCATCTATTGAACGAACCGAAATTATCAAATGTGTCGGTTGTTCTCTTCGCCATTATTATGTCTTTTCTTATCTCTCTGAAAAAACCTTTGGTTCCCTTGATGTCAATAACCTCACAATAGTTTTACTGTATTTTTCCAATCGCCTTTTCATCAAATCTGTTTCGATTGAAGAAATCAGTCAAATTTTGATTGAAGCCATTTCAAAATTGGACCGTTTTAAAAATCGGGATGTTTCCCAAATTATCGCGGAAATTGATGTGAATACCGAAAATCTTATTCCTTCTGAAATCAGTAAAGAATCACTTGACTATTTATCCTATCGATTCAATACGCCCCTTTGGTTGGTAAAAATGTGGACCAAACATTTTGGTGAACATTTGACCTATCGCATTCTGCGTAGTAATTCAAGACCATCAATCAACTTTTGCTTAGTTAACAAAGACATGAATAGCCAAGAAGATTTATTAGCCAAATACTCTGATTTAATTGCAAGCCCATTTCCTGATTTTGTCCTTTCTAAAAGCAAATCAAATATCAAAAAACATCTCGCTTTTCAAAGAAAAGAAATTATTGATATTTCCCCAGCTTGGAATGAAGTATTTGCTCAAGCAGATATCGATCCATTAAGAGGCATCGCGATTTATTCGAACTATCCCAACAACGCCTTTTTAGGCTTGATGCATAAATTTGATCGCAATGTCAAATTTGATCTAGTCATCGGGGAAGCTCAAGCCTTTTTCGCTAGCAAAAAGACGATTGTCAGTTTTAATTTGAAGAACGCTTCTTTCTTTGAAGCCACCCCTTCTCAAATTATCACTTGCATCTCTAAACCAGTTCACACATTTTTTCTGTTCCCTGATAGTTCCAAACTCGCTTTGTTGAAATCAACCCCAGATTATTTTTTAAGAGTATCATCGGACCAGTTAGACGGCATCATCAAATCTCAAGAACTCGCTCTTCAAGAGTGCGCAGCTCTCGTTGAAGATGGCGGTCAATTGATTTATGCTATCCCAACAATCAATAAAAAAGAATCGCGAAGACTAATCAAACGATTCATTGAAAATAATACCGCTTTTTCTCTTGTTTTGGACAAGCAGATTTTTCCATTTAGTGAATATGAGGAGAGCTTGTTTTTTGCCATCTTGAAAAAAGAGGAGACCAAGAATGCTTAATCTGTTCGCTCAAGAAATTAAAAAATTGACTGAACAAATGGTAAAAGAAGGTCAAAAGCCTTATCGTGCCACGCAACTTTTTACTTGGATTTACGAAAAGAAAGCCCGAACTTTTGACGAAATGAGTGATGTCTCATTAAAATTCCGGGAAGTTTTAAAAGAAAAATATTGTCTTGACCTGCCCACTATTCATCTCAAACAAGAAAGTAGTGATGGAACCATCAAAGCTTTACTTTCTTTAAGCGATGGAGCCAAGATTGAAACTGTTTTAATGCGCTACTCATATGGAAATGCAGTTTGTGTATCTAGTCAAGTTGGCTGCAACATGGGTTGTTCTTTTTGTTCGTCTGGACGCCTGGGTAAACAAAGAAATTTGACGGTTGATGAAATGATTGGCCAACTTTTAGTTATCAATCAACTTCTCGAGGACGAAGGTAAAGGCCAACGAATTACCCATGTCGTAGTGATGGGGACCGGTGAGCCATTTGATAACTATGAGAATCTAATGGATTTCATTCGCATTGTTAACCACCCTAAGGGGCTCGCCATTGGAGCGCGGCATATCACTGTTTCCACTTGTGGAATACCAGATGCAATTAGGAGATATGCTCACGAAGGTCTTCAAACAAATTTGGCTATTTCTTTGCACGCTCCTAATAATGAATTAAGAAACCAATTGATGAAAATCAATAAAGTATATCCTCTTGAAGTTTTGATGCCCGCTGTGAAGGAATATGAAAAAATTAGTGGACGACGTGTCACTTATGAATATCTTTTATTGGCAGACCTCAATGACACAAAAGAGAACGCCCAAGAACTTATCGATTTGATTAAGGGAACAATGGGATATGTCAATCTAATCCCGTATAATGAAACTAATCTTTGCAGTTACAAAAGAAGTAGCGGCAATCGCATTCATCTCTTTCTTGATTATTTGACAAAAGGTGGAGTCACTGCCACTATTCGCAAGGAATTTGGTTCTGATATTGATGCTGCTTGTGGTCAACTAAGAGCTAAAGTGGAAGATAACTTATTATGAAACAAAAAATGTATATATCTGGAACGTATGCCTTTGGAACTGATATTGGCAAAGTCCGTTTAACAAATGAAGATCGAGCCGCTGCCCTCACTAATACAAAAGGCAATATTCTTTTGATTATTTGTGATGGAATGGGCGGATCTAATAAAGGCGATTACGCCGCATCAATTGCCATCCGAATCATCAGCGAGTCATTCAACGAAAAACAAAAATTTCTCAATCGTTTCTTGGCGATGAAATGGGTGATGGAAGTGGTCAAAAAAGCCAATAATGCAATCTATCAAGAAGCACAAAAAAATAATTTATATGAAGGCATGGGAACCACTTTGACACTTGTATTAATTATGTCCAACCAGATGATCACCGCTCAAATTGGAGACTCCCGAGCCTATATATTAAGTGACAAAGAAGTGGTTCAAATTACGGAAGACCAGACCTATGTCGCATACTTATATCGCACAGGAAAAATAAGCAAAGAAGAAATGAGAACTCATCCAAAACGTCACGTTTTGACCAACGCTTTAGGCATCTATCCATCTCTTAATGTCGATATAAAAATCACCTCCTATCTCAATGAAAATGTTCTTGTTTGTAGCGATGGTTTATATAACAATGTCGAAGAAACCTCTTTATATACAATTTTAAAAAGCGATGATTCCACCGAACAAAAAGTCAATGAGCTCATCGCTCTTGCTAACGCCAATGGCGGTAGCGACAATATCGCCGTTGTCCTTTGGGAGGCCAATAAATAATGCCGCTTAAAATTGGTTCAATTATTGATGAAAGATATCGCGTTACAGCGAGAATCGGCCATGGAGGTATGGCGGAGGTTTATGAAGCCACCGACTTTATTACCAAGAAACGTATCGCCATCAAGTTGATTCGAGAAGATGTGATGAAAAATCCCATCAATCTACGACGCTTTCAAAATGAAGCGACAATCGCGGCTTCTTTAAATCATCCCAATATCGTCAAGGTTTATAATCACGGAACATATGAAGGCATCCCTTACATCGTCAATGAGTATGTCGCGGGACAAACGTTAAAGGATGTCCTCGACTTTCGTTCTGCATTACCACCCCAAGAAGCCATTAGCATTATGATTCAATTAACTTCCGCCCTCCAATATGCTCATGAGCATAATATTGTCCATCGGGATGTGAAGCCACAAAACATTTTTTATCTCCCTGATGGAACGATTAAACTTGGTGATTTTGGTATCTCGGAAACGATTAGTATAAATTCGAAAAATGAAAAGCCTAAAGAAATCATCGGGTCGGTTCATTATCTAGCTCCAGAAATTTCTCGCGGATATCCCGCTTCTCCCCAATCTGATATATATGCGGCTGGGGTCACTCTTTTTGAATTGATGACTGGTCGGGTTCCTTTTAACGACTCTGACCCTGTCAAAGTTGTAGTAGCTCACATTCGTGAAAAAGTTCCCTCTCCTAAAAAATACATCCCTCATTGTTCAAAAGAAGTGGAAAAGGTTATCGCTAAAGCGACAGCAAGAAGTTTTAAAGAACGCTATCACACCGCTCAAGATTTCCATGATGATCTAGTTATCTTGACACAAAATTCTGAATTATTGAAAGAAAAAAAGAGCTTCTTTGCTCGTATATTTGGTTTTAAATAATGGAAGGTAAAATATTAGCCTTAAGTTGTGGAATATATTCGGTTCTATGCGAAGGAGTGATTTATCGTGCTCCGGCTCGTGGAATTTTCCGACATGGTGGAACCAAACCGATGGTGGGAGATAACGTTGATATTGATTTAGTTGATATGGTTATCAATTATGTTTTTCCTCGTGTCAGCCAATTAAAAAGACCTTCTGTGGCTAATATCGATCAGATGCTCATTGTATCTTCCCTTGTTGAACCAGCCTTTTCCTATTTGTTAGTGTTTAAATACTTGACCTACGCCAATATGAACGGAATTAGTGCCAAGGTGATTATCACTAAGTCAGATAAAAGTGTTGACCCTCAACTGATTAATGAAATTAAAGATGTTCTCTCGAGAATTAATGTCGATGTTTATTTTGTCAGTAACAAAGAAGGCACCGGTTTAGATGAAGTGAGACATTTATTCACCAATCATATCACCTGTCTAATTGGGCAAACCGGAGTGGGAAAGTCATCATTAATTAATGCAATTGATCCTCATTTCGAAAGAGCGGTGGGTGATTATTCTCGAGCTTTAGGAAGAGGAAAACATAAGACTAAAGAAGTAATTTTGCTCCCTTATGAAGGGGGCTATATCGCTGATACTCCCGGATTTTCTTCTTTAGACTTGGATCTCTATAAAGAAGAACTAGCCCAATATTTCCCCGGTTTTACCGATTTATATCTAAAATGCTATTTTTCTAATTGTCTGCACATCTCTGAAGAGCGTTGCACAGTTAAAAAAGCTCTAGAAGATGGTATAATTTCTCAAATAGCATATGATTGCTATTTAACTTTATCTAAAGATGCGATTTTTCAAATACGGAGGTACGAAAAATGAAAACTGCTCTCGTTGCACCCTCTATTTTATCCGCTAATTTCACCCATCTTGGAGATGATATAAAGCGTATTCAAGAAGCCGGCGCAGACTGGCTTCATTTCGATGTCATGGATGGGCATTTTGTCCCCAACATATCCTTTGGTTTACCAGTCTTGCAAGGAATTGCTAAGACTCACAACATGGTCAATGATGTTCATATCATGATCGATAATCCTCGTGAGTATGCACAAAGATTTGTTGAAGCAGGTGCTGACTATTTAACCTTCCACTATGAAGCTTGTGGAAGTGATTCAGAGGTTTTTGAAGTCATTGATTTAATTCACAAATACGGAGCTAAAGCCGGACTTTCGATTAAGCCAAAAACCCCAATTGAAAAAGTATTTCCCTTTTTATATAGTCTTGACCTCGTCCTTATTATGAGTGTCGAACCAGGTTTTGGTGGGCAAAGTTTTATTCGTGATTCATTAGGCAAAATTCTAAGACTTAGAAATTACATCGATGAAAACGAAATCAAGACTTTAATCGAAGTCGATGGTGGCATCAACGAACAAACTGCTCGTGAATGCAAACAAATGGGAGTTGATGTCTTTGTGGCGGGATCTTATGTTTTTAACGCCGAAGATGTTAAAGCCGCAATTAGGAGTTTAAAAATCTAATGCGTTTTACTTTACCAGCACTAATTTTATCTTTTCTCTTTGGTGCCTTATTTTTAGTCACCTCGTTTATTTCATATAAAAACAAATATAAAGTGGCCTATAACATCCGAAACATGTTTCCATATGAGTTGAATTACAAGAGCCGTTTTGCTGATAATTTTTACGGTAATGCCACGCTTATTTTAGCTACTATATCATTCATTTTTTTCTTTTCTACGTTTGATTTAAAATTCACCAATGGTTTTTTCATCATGATAATGATATCCGGAATATTAGCTTCTCTTTTATTTTTAGCCTTAGTTTTTATTCCCCTAGAATACATGAGATTACACAGCATTGTGTTTATTCTTTTTCTCATATCCTCATTCTTACTTGCAACTTCTATTAGCATTGGCTCTTTTATCTACAATCAACAAATTGGTGAAACTTCCCCAATTCCATTCGCTATTTTCCTTTTGGGTTTTGTTCTCACTTTATTAATTCTAGTGCTTCTGTTAAATCCAAAACTCAATTTAAACATTCGCATGAAAGAAACCATCG
>JAEZUH010000005.1 GCA_023443485.1 Bacillota bacterium
CTAAACTGAAAAGTAATGTTGAAAACAGTTTGGCAAGTTATAATAATAGTGAGCAATCTTCTTGAACTATAATTTGAAGAGGAGGTTAACATATGAAATATCAAATTATTGGCAAAAACATCTCGATTACGGAGGGCATTTCTTCGTCGGTTCAAAAGAAGCTTGGACGCCTTGACAAGTTCTTTTCCCACAATGAGGAAGTCAATTGTCGCGTCGTCTGTAGCATTCATGGCGAAGACTCACGAGTTGAAGTCACGATTTTCTTATCCCAAGTTACTTTAAGAGCGGAAGTTGAAGAGACAGATTTATATAACGCCATTGACATGGCTGTTGAAAAATTAGTTGGACAGATTCATAAACTAAAAACGAGAATGGATCGTAGCAATGGTAAGTTATCCTTTGCTGAATCGATGGATATTGATCTCCATACTGAGGAAAAAAAGCCAGAGAAAGACACGATTGTCCGCGCTAAATCGTACTATCTGAATCCAATGGATATCGAAGAAGCCATCGCTCGTATGGAAGCTCTCGGTCACGATTTCTTTGTCTATTTAGATAAAGATGACGATCGTTTCTCCGTCGTTTATGTTCGACGTGATGGTGGTTACGGCGTTATTCAGGCTGAGAACCCTGTCAAATAAGTAAGCAATTTCGAGTTTTAAAAGGTGGAATCATT
This sequence comes from Bacillota bacterium, assembly GCA_023443485.1. GTDB lineage: Bacteria > Bacillota_I > Bacilli_A > RFN20 > CAG-826 > JAAYDH01. Next base: position 677 of record JAEZUH010000005.1, read on the forward strand.
TCCACTTTTTATTTGTTTCCGATTTCTCTCTAAAGTTTTCGTGCGCTTTGCGCCTACTTGTGTGTATAATAATCACACTGGATATGGCGAAACTATTAGCGACTGATTTAGATGGAACTCTCTTCTATCCTGGCCAAATAAAAACTTGTATTCCAAAGAAGAATATAAAGTTTTTGCAAAGATGGATCGATAGCGGAAATCGTTTAATAGTGGTCACTTCACGAAGTCACGAGTTTGTCGACAAGTTAAAAGATGAAATCAAAAGGCCATTTGATGTTGTCGCTTGTTCTTCCGCTGAAATATACGCTGATGGTAATCTTCTCCGCGATGTGGCGATACCAAACAAGACTTTAGCGGAAATTTTAACGATTATTAATGATGACCTCAAGCCATTGTCATACATGATGACAACAAAAGGTTATCCATGTATCATTAATGCTAATCGTGAAGTAGGAAATTTCTTCTTATTCTTCTATCGAATTTGGAAGTTTTTCCAATTTAAACGAGAGGAACCATTTATCGTTTCAAATGAAAAATTCCTTGAGCAATTGAACAATGGGCGAGTTTACAAAATCATGATTTTCTTTGGATTAGGTCACAGCAAGAACAAATTTACCAAAGAACTCAACAAACAATTTAGAAGCAAATACTCAATGCTTGAATTTTCTTGGACAACCAAGGTAATTGAAATTACTCCCTATGGATGTAATAAAGGAATGGGTTTAAAATACTATACTGAAGCCATGGGCTTTAAAAAGGAAGATGTCTATGTCGTCGGTGATTCCGGAAATGACATTTCCATGTTTACCGAATTTTATGAAAACAGTTATTGTATGCGGCATGCCTACACGAGTGTGAGGAAATATGCAAAGCACACTGTTTCTCGGGTCTATAAACTCGAGAAGATGTTATTGAAAGGAGACAACAAGAATGAACAAAACTAGTCAATACATCTTCAATATCTATCACTACCTCTTACAATTAAGAGATACCCTAGAATATTGCATTAACCGCGAGCATGAAAAAGTTCTCTACGAACAAAGAAGCACCGTGCTTTTTAAAGGACTCGAAGAGAGCGCCCCGTTAGGAAGCTTTCTCAAGAACAACCCAGAACAAGGCGACAAAATTAAAGAAAAACTCAAAGAATTTTTAGATGATATCTATAGTCCTAACAGCACTATTTTAGTGGCGGAAGAGAGTGGAAAAATTCGTGTTGATCACACCCAACATATCAAAATATTTGATTATGTAACAGGAATTAGCGAATCCATTCGCGATATCCTTTATGGATATTTGAATTTCGCAAAAACGAAAAATGAAAGCGAATCAATTATTACTGATTTAGTAGCTTTAGATGATCGCCTCTATCGCAGCATCTTAGCTATGCTCGTCTTAAGAGATTATGAAGCTTCATTTGCTGAATTCCAAAAAACGATGGCGGAATCAAAAGGTCAACCAACCCCTCAATCCAACTTCATCGTTCAAAATGAACTTATGAAACTTGCTGGATTTGCCAGATTCTCACGCGCTCATATACACGCAACTGACAACGAGACACTTGATTTATTAGATGAAGTCAACGCTACTATCGAGATGTGTGAAGGACGTCGTGAACGTCGCGAAAACAAACCTTTCAAAGACATTTTCGAAGCAATTAATAAACGCTTAAATGAACATGTTGGAAAAGTAGAACCACTTTGGAAAGAAGCATTTAAAAAAGCTTTCCAAGAAATGGTTGATTTATCTCGCAAGGAAGCAGCGGTTAACGGTAAAGCTACCGAAGCATAATTAACGAAGGAGTTTATAATCTTTATGAAAAAGAAAAGCCAATTAAAAATTTCAATTTTTGAACTAGTTGCCTACATTGTCACCATTGGTGTCGCCCTTTGGGGACTCACTTATATCATACTAGGCTTATTTGCTCGCTTTTTACCAGTTGGTAGTGATCTTGCTTTAGCGGATGCCACAATTGAGAAATTGTTTGGCCTTGGTTATTTCTACTGGGGGGCAATTATCTTATCCATCGCCGCGGTCACTTTATCTCTTGTATTAGTTTTATACGCGAAGAAAAATGATCGCCAAGCCGAAAAGGAGACACGTCGTGCCGCTCGCTTAGCTCAAATTAAAGATAATGGTAAAGATTTACCAATCGTTGATGCTGAAGTGCTTCCAAAGACTGAAGAAAAATAAACTCCAAAAGAGTAATTATCATTAAATAAGAAGAAGAGGTCTAAAGCCTCTTTTTTAATGTTCCCTTAATAAGATTTGCTCCCAAAGAAATAATCAGCATGACCAGAATTGCTAAAAAGGAATAGGCAAAGACTGGGACCATATTGCCAGGATTGTTTTCTTGGGCGTATCTAATCGCTACTCCAAGGCCATAACCAGTAAATCCAGAAAGAGCCTCCGCCATAATTTCTATTTTAATTGATAAAGCAAAAGAAGAAGCTACTCCTACAAGAACATACGGCATGGCGAGAGGCAGCTTTATTTGAAATGTACCTCTAAGAGTCGAACGGCAATCTAATTTCATAGCTTCAATGATATTGCTATCGATATTTTTAATCCCATTGCTGGTCGCCTCATAAATAATTGGAAAGACAAGTAATATAACTGTCAATATCGGTAAATTGTTTGCTTTAACTAAAACGAGAAACAAGAAGACCACCGCGACAGTAGGAATGGCTTTTAAAACAGTCATAATTGGGGAGAAAAATTTCTGAAATGAAGGTGAATTTCCAGCGATAGTTCCAAAGAAAAGCCCAACGGCAAAAGCAATAAGAAAGCCGATAAATAATTTGAATAAAGAATACCCTAAGCTAAGGTAAAAATAGCTCTTACCTAAGATAGAAAATGAATAGCCAATGGTTCTGATTGGATCAGGAAAAATCGCTACGGGTTCATTAATTATAATGGAAACTAACCACCATAAAAGAAGAAAAGCGACGACGCCTAAACTGTAAAGAAAATATTTATTGGTAATAAATTTCTTCAAGTGTATTCTCCATTCCGAACAAGTTAATATATGCATCAACGGCGTCTTTATTTTCTAAAGCATTTAAATATCCTAATCCAAGTCCATTATCTTCCATAACTGCCTGAATAGTGGTGCTATCAACGCCAAAACGGGAGATGGCTAATTCGGAATCACTTAATAAATCAATCCCATTTTTGATTTTATCGGGAACATCAATCCCCTCTTCAATATCGCTTTTTAAAGTTGATAGTAGAGAGTTAACATCGTTTTTATCAGCAGAATTTTTAATAAAAATTGAAGCTTGCATAAGTGGTAATCCATCACTTTTTGTCGCATAGGCTTCTTGGACATCGACATAGATATAAGCGTCTGTGTTGTTTTGCAATGCTTTATAAAGAACTGGTTGAGCGATGAAAACATAATCAACAGCGCTTCCTGTTGCAACATTGCTTCCCGTTACAAGAGCGGAAGCTGCATTAGCAACATTAGTGACATATTCAATTCCTGAATCCAATTCATTTCCATAAAGATAGTGGAATATTTTGCTTGGGACAGCACCAGCTGTTCCGAATAAGACAATGGTGTCACCATCGTTCATTTCATCATTAATATCATTTCCTGTGGCGGCGATGAAAAAGTTTCCAAGAGTAATGGTGGAGGCCAGTTTGTAAGGCGCGCCATTTTTAATCGCGCTGATTCCACTTGTTGTGTCGATAACTATTAGATCGTACTCAGAATTTTCGATCATCTGAGCAACGATATTAGTGGGAGTTCCGTTAGTTTCGAAATTGATATCAGTGGCATAGTTGTAAAAAGCAACAGCGGGGGCTCCATTTGGTGTCAATATTTTAAAAGGGAGAATATGACTAGCATTACCGCATCCGGTGAGAATCATGCTGGTCATTGCTAACAGGGCAATTTTGTTTTTCATATTAATTTCCTCGTTAGTTATTTTATCAAAATAGTATATAATAATGTGTGATTATGCTCACAGAAGATTTCAAGATAAAGACTTGCTTATTAGACTTGATTAAAGACTCAGAAAAGAAATTTTTCCGCTTTGAAAATTTCTCTCGTGGTCAAATTATATTTCACGAAAATGAAGAATGTCAGGAACTTGGTCTAATCATAAAAGGAGAGGTAGTTATCTCTTCTTATACCTACCATGGTGAAGAAATTGTTTATAACCTCTTAAAAGAAAATGATGTCTTTGGAAATAATCTCATATTCTCGAGTGACCCCCATTATCGAGGAAACATTATAGTTAATAAACCTTCAAAAGTTGCCTTTATTACGCGCCAGTCTTTGCTAACTTTATTAAGACAAAATGAGTCATTTTTGACTTCGTATTTACAAGTCCAATCTGACTTTGGTAAACGCTTGAATGCAACGATCAAATTGCTCTCATTTTCTACCGCGGAAGAAAGGTTTCTTTATTACCTTTTTTTGAATAACAATCGCCTCAATTTCTCCAATGTCACTTCTTTAGCAAAAGAGGTCTTTTTGAAGAGAGAAACGCTTTCTCGCTTGCTGAGCAAACTAACTAAAGATAAAAAAATTAATCGTTATCGAAATTTAATTATTTATAATGAAAAAAGCCGCTAAAAAGCGACTATTTTCTTTAAAATTGCTCTATTATTTTATTTTATATTTCTTCCGATAAGCTTTTAGCAATTTTTTCTTGTTTTCTAAAAGTGTGCAAGAAGAGCAATCTCCCGTTGGTTTATGTTTGATTTTTTTATAAAGCCAAGTGCCAAAAACACCACCCACAATTGCGATGCAAAAAATGATGACAAGCAACTCCAAAAATAGGTCCATATTATTTGGCCGTCCTTTGTTTATTGTCTCGATGTTTATTAACCAAATAAATGGCAAAAACTCCAATACCAAAAGCACCGAGGAATATGAAACTTGTCCACCACCAAGAACCAATTAAATAAATCATGCTCGAAACGATGTATGAAGTGGCTAGCCAGAAAACTAATGTGCCAACAAATTTATTCTTAGGTAATTCTGCCTTTGCAGTTACGACAGCCGCAAAACAAGGAATCGTTAACAAGTTAAAAGCGATGAAGGATATTAAAGCGGGAATCGTAATCCCAGTCCCTTGAATCATTGTGGCAACAGCCGCGATTCCGCCATCACCCCCAACGTCAATAATAGATCCAGCAACACAAGCACCTAAAACGCCAAAAGTAGAAATAACATTTTCTTTGGCGATTAATCCCGAAAACGCTGCGACAACAAAAACCCAACTAAAAGAACTAAGCTGAGATCCAAATCCTAACGGAGTAAATAGTGGAGTTACTAACTGACCTAATCCCGCGAGAATTGACTTATCGATATCGACATCTTCAAGGTATTGCCAACTGAAAGAAAAATGAGAGAAGAACCAAATGATGATGGTAAAGGCAAGAATAACAGTAAAAGCTTTTTTTAAAAAGTGTTTGGCTTTATCCCAAAGGTGAATCATTAGAGCTTTGAATTGGGGGAGATGATAAGCAGGAAGTTCCATGATGAAAGGAGGAACGGCCCCACGCATTATCGTAGCTCTCATCAAAAGAATTGAAACAATCGCCACACCCATTCCAAGCAGATACATACTAAAGGTAATGATATCGGCGTTTCCAATTCCAAATTGTTGAATAATACCACCTGCCACCGCGGTCAAAATTGGTAATTTCGCCCCACAAGAAAAGAAAGGTATAACCCGAATCGTCGCAATTTTTTCATTATCATTTGATAAGGTTCGAGTATTAATCATGGCTGGAATGGAACACCCAAAACCCATAATCATAGGCATCAAAGAACGCCCCGTTAATCCAAATCGACGGAAAAGGCGATCGAGAATAAACGCCACACGGGCCATGTATCCAGAATCCTCTAATATAGAAAAGAATAAGAAGAGTAAAAGTATTTGTGGAAGGAATGATAAAACAGCGAATACTCCACCTAGCATCCCATTGGTTATTAAGCCAGAAACCCATTGAGGAGATGTCGATAGCCAACCTTGAACAACATCAGTAAGCCAAGAAGTGGTGCTTCCTAACAAATTTGCGAACACAACTCCAATTGAATTTATTCCACTTGAAGTCCAAAACAAACCTTCAAAAAAGGTTCCTTCGAAACTAGGTGCGATGTTAGTGAATAATCCTCCTAAGAAGAATAGATTTTCACTGAAAGTCATATGAAAAATAAAAAATAAAAGTAGCAAGAAAATAGGAATACCGAGCCATTTATTCGTTAGGACCCGGTCAATCTTGTCGGATGTTGAGAATGTTTTTGCCATCTCATTATTATTCTTTTTTTTGGCCTTTGAAAAGTTGCTTGTAATATGCTTATATCTACTATCAGCGACAATTGCCTCCAAATCTGAGCCAAATGTTTCATCTTTAAAGTATTTTTTGAATTCATCGACAACGCCTAACAATTGGGGGTGATTTTTAATTTCAATTTCGTCATTTTCGACTAATTTAATTGCATGGAATAATGGATTATCAACTTTTAAACCCTTGAAGGAAAGCTCAATATCGTTGATCAAGTGACTGAGATTAGAGTTTAAAAGAACGCTTGTTGCTTCTCGCTTTTTAAGTGATTCTTCATAGGCACGGTCCATTAATTCATCAAGCCCTTCTTCTTTAGAAGCTGAAATGCAAACAACGGGAACACCCACCTCTTTTTCTAAAAGTAGTGGATCTATACTATCTCCACTTTTTCTAACGGCATCCATCATATTTAAAGCGATGATAACTGGGACATCAATCTCTAATAATTGGGTCGTCAAATAAAGATTTCTTTCTAAATTAGTGGAATCAACAACATTTATGACGCAATCTGGTTTTTCATCAATAATAAAATTACGTGAAATAACTTCCTCTGAAGTATATGGAGACAAGGAATAAATACCTGGTAAGTCAACAATAGAAATAGGTTCTTTACATTTCTTGTATTTACCTTCCTTTTTTTCGACAGTCACTCCTGGCCAGTTCCCTACATAAGCCGAAGATCCAGTGAGAGAATTGAAAAGAGTAGTTTTACCACAGTTTGGGTTTCCCGCTAAAGCGAATCTTTTCATATTTTCTTCACCCCCATTTCACAAACAATGAATTGGGCTTCTGTTTTTCTTAGTGTTAATTCATAACCACGTACATGTATTTCAAGAGGGTCTCCAAAAGGAGCTTTTTTTCTTAAATATATTTCGGCTCCTGGAGTGATTCCCATGTCAAAAAGGCGACGACGGATTTTGCCTTCGCCAAGGACATTAATTACGATTCCATATTCGCCGATTGCGAAATCATTTAGTTTTTTTTGCATATCCGTTCTCCTTATATACTTATTAGGTGGCAACCTTTAATACTGATTTGTCGTTTCTTTTATCTAGTTAGAGGGGACTAACTTTATATGTTATACAATGTTGATATGACATAAGTCAAGCATAAAGTTTGTTAGAACTAACCAAGCATGTTAAAATTACTCCGCATATGAAAAAGAAGCACAAATTTTTAGTTAAAGGGATGACCTGCAGCGCTTGCCAAGCTCATGTCGAACACTCGGTAAATAAAATTCATGGAGTAGATAATGTTGTTGTTAATTTAATCAGCAATACTTTGGAATACGAAAGTGATGTTGTGAGCGATAAAACAATCATGAATGCCGTCAAACGGGCCGGTTATCAAGCAGTGCCATTTCAAAAAATTGATTATCGAACTCAAGAGAAAAACAAAGGTAAATCTTTGATAATTTCTTTAGTCCTGTTAGTTTTCTTACTCTACGTTGCAATGGGCCCTATGATTAATCTACCACTCCCACCTTTCTTAACTGATGCGCATGGTGGCATGTATCTCTCTATCGCTCAATTTATATTATTAATCCCCATCGTCATATTGAATTTTCGCTATTTCACAAGTGGCTTTAACAAATTATTCCGTTTAAAACCAAACATGGATTCTCTTGTCGCTCTTGGTTCAACCGCCTCAATTCTATATTCCATCTACTCTTCAGTAATGATTATTATTTCAACGACAAGAAATCAGCCTGAAATGGTCCATCATTTTCTCGAACAATTATATTTTGATGGTGCCGGCACAATTCTCACCCTTGTTTCATTAGGAAAATACATCGAATTTAAATCGAAACGTAAAACAAGCAACGCAATAAGCGATCTATTAAAGCTACAAGGCGACACCGCCATTATTGTTAAAGGCGAGAAAGAAATGATTATTGATATTAAAGATATTCAAGTGGGAGACACCATCAAATTGATGGCTGGATATAACGCTCCAGTCGATGGAATAATTAAACAAGGCCATGGTAGTTTCAATGAATCCTCGCTCACTGGAGAAAGTCTCCCTGTTTTTCATCAAGAAGGTGACAATATCTTGAGTGGTGTGACAAATCTAGATGGATTTATTTTATATGAGGCGACTTCTACATCCGCTAATTCAACTATTGCGAGAATTGTAGAAATGGTCAGCGAAGCCTCTTCTTCAAAGGCTCCAATTGCTAAAGTGGTTGATAAAGTGAGTTTAATCTTTGTCCCCATCGTTTTAGGATTATCATTAATCACCCTTGTTGTGTGGTGGATTTTCTCAAAAAGTTTTGAGCAAGCAATTAGCTTTGCTATCCCAGTTTTAGTAATATCTTGTCCTTGTGCTCTTGGCTTAGCGACTCCAATTGCGATTATGATATCTACCGGAATGGCGGCCAAAAATCACATTTTAATTCATAATGCGGAAGCTCTTGAAAATCTCAGCAAAATTAAAACCATTGTTATGGATAAAACCGGAACCTTGACCAAAGGAGATTTAATGGTTACTCAATTCGTGAGTTTTAATAATCGATTTGCCCCTTTGCTATATGGTATGGAAAAAGCTTCCTCCCACCCATTAGCTAAAGCAATCATTCGACATTCTGAAGAAGAACTAATCCCTATCGTTAAATTTGATGAAGTGATTACTGTTCCTGGAAAAGGATTAAAAGGTAAATACCAAAATCAAACACTTTATGCCGGTAATGCTGCATATATCAAAGAAGCAACAGGTCTAGACTTTAACTATGAGACTAGCCATTCTTCTTGTGTAATTCTCGCAAGCGAGAAAGAAATATTGGGATATGTTTTGATTAACGATTCTGTCAAAGATTCGAGCATTCAAGCGATTAAAGCCTTTCAAAAAGAAGGGATAAAAACCGTGATGTTGACAGGCGACAATAAAGAAAACGCCCACGAGATGAATAAGCTACTTCATATTGATGAGATAATTGCCGAAGTTTTACCCGATCAAAAAGCGGATATCATCCGCTCTTATCAAAAAGACGGCATGACTTTAATGGTGGGGGATGGCATCAATGATGCTGTCGCTTTAGAAGTCGCTGATGTATCTATGGCAATTGGAGCGGGCAGTGATATCGCAATCAAATCTTCTGATCTGGTTTTGGTTAAAGATGATTTATTTGATGCCTATCGAGCCTATAAATTGAGTAAAAGAACAATGCGCAATATCAAAATGAATCTCTTCTGGGCCTTTTTCTATAATGTGGTTTCAATCCCAATAGCGATGGGTGCTTTATATCCAAGTTTCCAAATTTCCCTCGACCCTATGATTGCTGCGTTAGCCATGACTTTCAGCAGTGTCTTTGTCGTTTTGAGCGCTTCTACCCTCTTCATTGAGAAAAAAGCAAAGAAATCATAGGAGTACATTTTGTTAGTTCGTGATAAACTGAAAAAAATGGAATAACTATTATGCACGATCCAATTCTTATATCAATAATTGCGATATCTTTGATTTTTGTATCAACCACTCTTGGAGCTGGATTGGTCTTCTTCTTTAAAAAAGACCTGACTCCCAAGATTCGTTCGATTATCTTAGGTTTTGCTGGAGGAATCATGATTTCCGTCGCATTCTTTGGACTCATTCTTCCCGCAATTTCAGAAAGCCATAAATATTATGCTGACTGGGCTTTTTTGCCACCTTTAGCTGGCTTTATCTTTGGTGGGTTACTATTATTTGCTTTAGATAAAATTATCCCTCACTTTCACAAGTTAACCAACACTGAAGAAGGTTTGCCAAATCGAGCTATTAGCCAAAACATACGTTTCTTTCTCGCTGTTACTATTCATAACATTCCCGAAGGTCTATCGGTTGGTTTTGCTTGTGGCCTTGCTATCGCTTTAAGAGCCGATCCTGTATTAGCGGCTGCCGCTAGTGCTTCTGCCCTATCACTTGCTATAGGTATTTCTGTACAAAACATCCCCGAAGGTGCGGCAATATCTATTCCCATGTTTGGGGATGGAATGAAAAAGTGGAAAGCTTTTTTGTTCGGTGCTTTTTCCGGATTGGTGGAACCAATATTCGCTATTGCAGCTTTATTCTTGGCCCAACTAGTGGTGGTTACACCTTGGTTGTTGGCTTTAGCAGCCGGAGCTATGCTCTATGTCACTCTTGATGAAATTATGCCTGAAGCCAGACAAAATGGTTATTCCCATTATTCGATGTGGTCATTCATGATTGGTTTTGTCCTCATGATGGCAATGGAAGTCGCGATTGTTTAAAAAGAGGTAAAAATTTATGAACAAAATTATTTTAAAAGTCGAAGGAATGAGTTGTGGAATGTGCGAAGCACATGTCAACGATGCAGTACGAAAAATTAAAGGTGTCAAAAAAGTTAACGCCGACCGCACAAAAGGCGAAGTAATCGTCATCGGTCAAGATGATACTGAAATCAAAGATATCAAAGATGCAATTTCTCAACTGGGTTATCGCGTGATTTCTGAACACAACGAACCATACGAAGAAAAGAGTTTCTTTGATTTTTTACGCAAAAAATAAGCGTTTTGATTTCTAAAAACGTTATTCTCAACCAATAAATACTTTTTATGCTTTGTTAATTACATTGTAATAACAGAACTATTTTTAATATAATATTGTATAAATACTTGAGGAGTAAAGATGGCGTTTGAAAGAAGAGAAGGCAATATCGGAGGAAACATAACTAGATATGCAGATAGGCATTTAACAAAATGTCCTTACTGCAAAGCTATTCATCCTCTTTGGTTGAGCGATGCGAAACCAATTAAAATTGAGGGAGAAAACGACTCAATTTCTTTTCAATTTAAGTGTCATCGTTGCAATGGAATCATCGAGTATGTTAGCGAAAGCGAAAAAGCTTTTGAAATAAATGACGAATTCAAGAGCATTAAAATGATTGATCCAGGTCGTGGCACCAACAATCTCAACCTCCTAAACGTTTCTTTGTCTCCTGACCAAATATACGCGCTTATTAACAATTTTGGGGTGACGACAACCAGTCAACACGTCTCCGGAGCTGAGTACTCAAAAACCAAAGATTCAAAAGTTCAAAATGATCCTCGAAAAACTCACGCCTTAATTGGTATGATTCTTGGCATTTTTGGATTGGCTTCTTGCTTTTTCTATGGTACTGGTGTTCTTTATTGTATTCCTGGATTAGTGCTTTCTATTATGGGTTTAAAGAGCACAAAAAATCACGGCAAAGCCGTTGCTGGTTTAACAACTTCTATTATTGGACTGGCTTTGGTTGGATTAGCTATTATTCTAGGGGCTTTAACCTGGCTGCCAATACTCATTTTCTTTTAGAAGAAGATTAATATTAAAAGACAATTTCTGATTATATGTTATCTTCCTTTTACCATTTTTTGATGGTATACTTTGTTCTATTGTTGGAGAAAAAATATGGAAAAAGGCTCGATAAATTGGCAAAGAATACTTCCAATACTATTATCTGCTTTGTCAGCTGGTTTATCATTATTGACCACTTTTTTTATAGCCAGACCTTTAGGCGCCGAAGAATTTGGAAAAGTCCAGTTTTATGTTGGCGTCATTCAAGTTCTTAGTATTGCTACCGCTCTTGGTCTCCCTGATTTCTTAACAAAGAATGCACAATTTGCGCAGAATAAGAAAGCGTTTTTTTCCAAGTATTTTTTACTTGTTTGCTGCTGGAGCATCATAATTTTTCCTATTTTCTTTTCTATCTCTTATTTTTTCCTGCACTCATTTGAGAGAAACATCATTTTAATTGTAGCAACTGGCTTAGCTTCTTTCGCTCAATGTGTTTGCATGCTGATTGGCGGTTTTTTCCTGGGAATTTTTAAACAAACCAAAGCCATTCTTTTTGAAAACTTACTCCCTAAACTTGTATTTTTTCTTTTTGCTCTTACTTTGATAGTGGTTTTTTCAATTAGAGAAGGATTCTCAACATATTATGTCTATGGTTTTTTGGCGATTTACGGAACCACCACTTTAATTTTTATTTTTTCACTTGTCCGTAGGTCATCTTTTAAATTTACCAAGAAAGAGGTCATTTCGATTCTTTCATTTTTTGCTTTGAGCGCGACATATGGTTTTAACACCGCTTTAGGAAAAATCATTGGTTCAGAATACTATAATTCCTTTTCAGGCGTTGGTGCTTATTCATTAAGTGCTCAAATTGCATTATTGGCCACACTTTTTACCGAGGTAATCAATTCAATGTCCAAGCCAGTTTTTTCATCTCTGGCTAAGGATAAAAACAAATTAATAAATTATTTTCAGAAAATAACGCGAGTTAACAGTTACATTGTAATTCCTTTTTGCATGGGGATTATTGTTCAATCAGAAACATTGTTGTCATTGTTTGGCGAGTCCTACGCGCCTTTTTTTATGATACTAGTCATTATGGGTTTGGGGACTTTGCTAACTAGTATTACTGGCCCTAATGGCAACATGCTGGCAATGGCGGGGCACGAGAAACTAGAAGTAGTAAATGGTATCATCAATATTGTGATTTTTTTAATTGCATCATTTAGTTTTGTTTTCCTTGGCAGTTTGGGATTAGCTCTCGCTACTTTTGTTTCTCTTGTTACAGTGAAAATAATTAAGCTAATTGAGATGTGGGTGGTATATAAAACAAATCCTTTCCCATGGAAGCTCCTTGAACATATTCTTATTTTAATTGTCGCTTCTTTGGTGGTTTTTAGCATTGTTAACCGCATTCCAAATATTTACATCAAACTCGGAGTTGATTGCGTGGTTGGAATAACATTAATTGTCCTGAATTTTGTCATCAATCCTTATAAAGATGACAAATACTTTTTCAGTAACAGAGATAAAATAGATAGTCATTAACAGTAAAAACAGGATTCTTTCTGTGCTTTTTTGATCTTCTATAACGCTTCATCATTTTTATTTTTTTGTCTAATTAACCAAACTTATAAAATAGTTTTCTTCCACTATTGACCCTAGAAAGCAAAACTTTGATATTTTTGATCTTGGATAATCAAATTGTAAAAGGCCACAAGTCTTTTTGGTCTTTGTATTACTCATCAAAAATATAGTTTATGAGAACATGGTTTGACTATTGTCTAAATTTAGATTTAACTCTCGCAGTTGAACTAAGAGTTGCAATATCAGTAGAACTTTAATCAATCGACAATACAAAACCTAATAATCTAGATTACTTTCCCCAATTTGTTTAATAGGAACAACTTTTCCTAGTCGGTCAATTGGCTATAAAAGTATTTTTTTGGAGAAGTTAATAAGCAAAAAATAAGTAAGAGGCCAAATAATAAAAAATGAGCAATTCAAAAGCGATAATTATTGCTAATTGAATGATTGAAAAAACATGCTTTTTTAATAAAATTCAAAAAATAGTTACGTTTTGTTGACGGCAAAATGAAAGTGATAAACCTGCAACATTTAAAATAATACCTAATGTTTTTAAGAATATTAAGGTTCTTAAATAGAAAATGTTTTAACTAAAAGATTGTATTGTTGCAAATTTAATAAATGTTAAAATAATAAAGGGGAAAATTCATATGTGCTGCTTTTTCAATTATTCATGCATTAAGAAATTTCAAACTCTTGATGATATAAAATCAAAAAAATTGGGTAACGATCTAAACATTCCAAAAGAAAAAATAAAAATATGCATAATTGATGACGAGTCATTTCCTTGTGACTCATTAAAAAGACTTGGGTTTTCGAACATTACTGTTCTTGAAGATTGTCCAAACGATATTAACGAATTATCCGAATTTAATATTGTTCTTGTTGATGTGAGAGGTGTCGCTACAAAAATCAATCAAAAAGAACAAGGCCTTGCTTATGCAAAAACACTGAAAAGGGAGTTCCCTTTTATCCATGTTTTGCTTTACACTGCAATTCAACCAAAAATTTTGGGTGATGTTCCAGATAGTATTCCTGTCATTTATAAGAGCATTCCTTATGATCAAATAGCTTTAAAACTTGACGAAATTAGAAAACAAATAAGTGATCCCAAATATTTATGGGGTGTCATTGAGTCCTATTTACTTGAAAATGGGTATTCTCATAGAGATTTGGCAATTGTGGAAGACATTTATTGTAAGTCTATTTCAAATAAAATAGACTACAAAGAAATACAAAGCAAGTTCGCCGGAATTTCATTCATGAAAAAAAGCAAAGAAACAACAAAGTTTTTATCAAGATGTTCTTATTTACTAGGTGCATTAATAGCTGGCTATGTTGAGTATAATAACTGATCCCCTATTATTGAAAGAAAAATTGGGTAATTCCGAAAATATATCGGAATTTTACTCTTTTTTTTCTTGTGCTTTTTGCAAGTCACATATAGCAAAAAATGATTCAAAGTGTTTGTCTTTTATGAAATTCATTATTAATTCCTCTGGAGAAAAAATCGAACAATGTCCATATGGATATTATGTTTATAAAGATTATTTTTCGAGTTTTTTTATTAATGGCATTGTTAGCGACAAATGTAATATACCGACTTTAAAATATAGATCAAGGCATATATATAAAGAAAAATTCATTGTCCATAATCATGAAATTTTGTTCGAAAAAATTAAAACATATGTCCAGTGCCAATATCTTTTTGACACTATTAATTTAATTACCCATGATATCGGAGGTGCTTTGAAATACCTCAATAATCTTGCCGCCATACAAAAAGATAAATATATCAACAATAATAGCAAAGTGAAATGTTTATTATTTTACAATAATATTTCTGAAAAAATTACATATCTTCTCGAGAAATATAAAGAAAAAATATCATTTGATATTGCGACTGACTATAAAAAAATCTTTGCTGACCTACAAGAATCAATTCGAGCAGTAAAAAACATAATTATAGTTGGAGAAAATAATGCAAAAACAATAAGAGAAAATTTAAACAAAAAACATGACGAAGCATATAAATATTGTCCAGAGTACACCTGTTTTGAAGGTTTTTCGCTTTTACTTTCGCTTTTAAAACGAGACATTATTACATATTCTTCCAGCACTTATAAACAAAAGATTAAAGATTTAAAAGTATATGGAATGATCGAGAAAATCAAACGAATAACAACCAAAAAAGCTGAAATTTCTAAAGTGTCAATTGAATCAATTAAATGCGACTGCAAAAGTAAAACAATTAAAACCATTGATGAAGTTTATCTTGCTGTTTTTACCATTATTGATAATGCAATTAAATACTGCAAAAAACATGACAAGATTTTCATTTCAGTACAAGATTTAGGCGATGATTTTGTGGTGGTTAATGTTTCAAACAAGAGCGATTTTTTAAGCAAAGAAGATGTCAACAGAGTGTTTGATATGGGTTATCGAGGAACAAACGGAAACGGAAAAGATGGGAGTGGACTGGGTCTTTTTCTTGTCCAAAAGATAATGAACTCTGCTAATTCTTATGTTGGTGCTAACTATGATTCCGCTTCTTCTATTTTTACTATTTCAATGAAAATTAGAAATATTAGAAATATCAAATGATTTTTATTCTTTTTCCTTTTTTTCTTCATCTTTGTATTGCGCTTTTCTTGGCAAAGAGGAACTAGAAAGTCGTCATCATCGATGTTAATTATGCCAAAGCAGAAGGCAAAGATTTAGATGTGAATCACGCGATGAACTTTTTCCAAAGAAATCAAAACTGTCACTATGAAGATACCAAATGGCCACATTATTGTTATCACCGTTGAGGAGGCTAAAATTGGGAGAAACTAGATTTCGACTCCGCAATATTGTTTTTCGTTTTCTTATTTTTTGCTTTTATAATCATAGATTTGTTGAAGAATTTTTTTGAGTTTCATTATTGTTCTTTTTATCAAAGAAGGTTTCAAAATCGACAACACTTTTCTAGGTTTATAATTTTTGAAAGCATTTTTGCGAGTTAAAGGAAGCGGAGATGGCTGTACAACACGCGGATTATTTTCGAGAACTGTTTCTAAATCGCTTTCTTTTAAAAAGGACAGATTATCTTTAATTCTATTGAAAAAACTTAAGCCTTTATCTGTTTTAATAATTATTGCCGATACTCCGTCTTTACTCTCTTTTAAAGAACTATCTAGAACAGTAGAAGCTCCCCAGAAGTCGCCGATGGTAATATCGCTTCCGCTTCTAAAATTATTGCTTGGGCATCTGTAACAGGATGGACGAAAAGTATCATTTCCAAAGGTGATGTAAGAACTCTCAAATATCTCTTTGCCGTTCGCAAATCGAATCTTTAATTTTTGTCCATCAGCTTCCTTTGAGCGAAAATCAATAAAAGAAATTTTACTCTTATGCTTTTTTTCTACAGCTTTTTTGAAATCTGAAAATAACATTGGCGAAGGAACACCAGCACAAAAAATATCTACTGCTAACAAGTTTGGATAATCTTTTTTCAAAAATAGACCAAGACCATGAATTTGACAAGGAGTCCCACTAAATAAAACTTGTTTTCCAGCAATTAATTCGCTTTTAACTTCTTTGAAAACCAAATTAATTCGGCTTTGAACATACTTAGATTTTTTAAAGGCTCCAACGCCATCATAAGTATCTGCTTTTTCGTGATTTACTACAAAATCTTCATTAAATTTTGCTCCGAATACAACGCCATTATTTTTGATTACTTCATTTGCTAGGAGTGCAAAAGCCCCACCGGAAGAGCTGGCCATTAACAATTCTTTGTTCTGAACGATAGCGCCATAAAACTTTATTGGCTTGGTTTTTTTTGACTTTTGAATAAAGGGACAGACACTCTCACAAAGGCCACAATTAATGCACTTATTCAAATCTACAGAAGGATAATAGTACCCCTCATTATCTGGTTTCATCGAAATTGCCTTTGTTGGACAAATGTTAAAACAAGCTTCACAGCCGCAGCATTTTTGTTTATCAGTAATATTAATCATTTAACTAATCCTTAATTCTTTCCAAATGATTTCAAGTAACTGAAAGCTTTCTCTTTCTCTTTCTCAATAATACTTTTCACAGGAGAATAATCGATATCAGAAAAATCAAAGTCATCAAAATCATCGGCATTATAAATAAGACGATTCTCAAAATTTGTTAATTTCAATAGTCCGGTTATCCTTGAACCACGAGTGGGGTGCGGGAATGCGATAAAATTCTTTTCAAAAATAATTGATAAAGCAACACCATGGAATGAACTAGAAATTGAGTAAGCTGCATTGTTTAAAAGGCCAAGAAAAGAGCTTGGAGAACAATTTTGAAGCCAAAGTACGTTGTTTTTAAAGCCATTTCTATTAGAAAAACTAACAATATCTAAATGAAATTTTGTTGCCATCTTATTAGCAAAAGTAATTAGTTCTTGGGAAGGAACTAAATCATAGATGAAAATATACTTATTTTTAAGCTTCGGACTATCAGAAATCTTAAGCCATGAGCTTTTATCAAGCAAAAAAGTTGGGTCAATATGAACCTGAATATCCTCTCTTTTGGACAACTCAATCAGCTTATTTTTTTGTTTCTCTTCACGTATGGAAATACCATCAAAATCAGAAATAAGAGAAAAATCAATTGTTTCCATTTTTAAAGGTGCGACCGCTATGCTGGCAGCATATGAACATTTCTTTTGGTTTTTATTTGCGAAATTAAGCAGGTAAGCCTGTCCATCGGGTAAAATGAAATATGGATTCCAAACTTGGTCAGAGCCAGTTAAAAGAATATTGTAGTCTTTCGCAAAATGACGAATGTTGTCATCTGTGACAAAAATCTTTGAATCAACGTTTAAATATTGTTGTCTAAATTTGTCGAATAGTTTTTTTCTTTTCTTGTTATTATTGTAACTATAAATTGAGGACAATATTTTATACATTCCACTTCGAAATCCAAGAGTACGCAATCTTTTGAAAGGATGAATTCCATAGTCGTGATTATCGCGTTCCTTTTGTGTAAGAAAATTAATGAATTCAGGTTGATAGCCAAGACTTTTTAATGCTTCTTGCAAAGCATAGGCTTGAAGAACTGAACCAAAATTATCAGCATAATGCATCGTTAGAATACCGACTTTTTTGGGGAGTGACAAAGACTCAATTTCTTCGTTAGGTTTTAACATATTTAGATTATAACATAATCTTAAAAAAACTAAAGATTATAAAAAGTCGGAATCTTGAGCCGAACCCCATTTAGTAAACAACAAAAAGATTAGCACTTCTTATCACATAAAAGCGATAAGAGGTTTTTTGTGTCGGAAAAAGGAAACCCATTTCAAAAGCATAGACATTGAGCGGAAGTTAAAATACCTTAAAATCATGTTTGTGGCAAATATTCTTATGCTTCACATGGCGCAAAATTCGGTGTCTTAGGAAATAATCAATTTAGAATTGGCTTCTAAAAACGAAAAAAGACTTTAATGTGGTCATCAATTAGCAGAATTTGCCACCTGGCAAAAAGCCAACAAAGACATTAACTAAGGAAGATTATAAACAGAGATATGAAATCCTCAAAAAAACTTTGCACAAAAATAGTATATTTTTAGAACAGTACATTAAATATGTTGAGGAATGGGCAGGCTTTTATTATATGCCGCGAATAAAAAAGAACCGTAAACGATTTCTATTTTAATGGCTTTTTTTGCTGAAGCATTCATCTTGGAGGACACTTTATGAACTTACTTTTATTGCAAATTACATATTTATTTACCCTTGATTCTCAAGAGAGTCATAAGGAATAATTTTGCATCAAGCCAGAAATCAACTGTCCTAGCGTATTCGGAATCATAACGCGCTTTTTCTTTTGGATCATGATCACGATTCATTTTTACTTGGGCTAATCCAGAAATGCCTGGTTTAACATCGAAAGCAGATGGAGTGTACGATTCTCTTAATCTAATTAATTCTTCTTCGTTTTTTGCAGCGCCTGGTCTTGGACCTACAAATGACATCGTTCCACCTAATACGTTGATAAGTTGAACTGTTTCATCAATGGAGAATTTTCTCAAGAAGTTTCCAAACTTATATTCCATGGCCTTTTGTTGCTCTTCGGTCATATCACTAGGAGCGATTTGAGGCGCATCTGCTCTCATTGTTCTAAATTTGTAAATTTTGAAAACTTTTTTGTGCTTGCCCACTCTTTCTTGTCTAAACAAGACCGGACCCTTTGAAGTGAGTTTAATGAGTATTGCTACCCACCACCAAATCAGTAGTGAACAAACGATAATTCCGAATAAAGATCCACAAATATCGATCAATCTTTTCCAGAAGAAATAGAATTTTTGGCTTTTCTTAAATTTATAGTTTTCCATAAGATAACGCCTAATATCATACCAAAGTAAAATAAAAAAGCAAAAGTTTCTTTCTCAATGCCTTAATATTGATTAAAAAGATTCCATCAGATGAGAAATTAACTATTCAATATGTTGTTCGCCAATTTCGCTGATGGATAGTATTTTTACATATTGAGCGTCGCTAAAGTCTTTTTGCCCTCGCATGTATTTTTCTTTGAGGTTATAAAAACATATTCTCAAATAATCATCATTTTGATAGATGAAAAAAGGCTTATCGATATTGGCTTTGATTCCCTTAAAGTAGCTATCATAATTGCCATAATTAATACGATAACCCCGTTTTTTCATTTCTTCTAAGACCATGTTTGAATAGGATAGTAGATCTTTTCTATCTTTATATTCATCTTTATAAATATAATTTATAAGAATGTGATTCGGTTCCTGTCTAAAAATTAAATTCAGCTCTCGCCACTGGGCTAAAAGTTGAGATCTAGGAAGATGTTGTATTAACTTATAATGCCAAAGTCTCATATCGATTAATTTATTTTTACCATCATTGACAAGAAGACGTCAATTCAAGCGCTCTTTTTTGAGTACATTACTTGTAGTGATGTTATGAAAAACATATCATTACCATGTAGGGGGACTACAATATGAAAAACTTAAACAATCGAAAAGTTGTAATTATTGGAGATGGAATGGTTGGAAGCTCAATCGCTTATACCCTTCTTCTCAAATCAAATATCCAAGACATTGTCATCATTGATGTCAATAAAGACAAAGCCGAAGGTGATGCTTTAGATATGAATCACGCGATGAGTATGCTAGCTCCAAAAGACATCAAAGCCGGTTCATATGAAGATATTGAAGATGCTCACATTATCGTGATCACCGCTGGCGCTGCTCAAAAACCAGGAGAAACAAGACTTCAATTATGCTACAAGAACAAAGCTATCTTCGATAGCATATTTGCCATGATGAAACCGCATCTCAACCCAGAAAGCATAGTTATGATAGTGACAAATCCTGTTGATATTTTGACTCACTATGCTTTTACTAAATTGGGACTACCGGCCAATCAAGTTATTGGTTCAGGTACTGTCTTGGATACTGCAAGATTAAAATTCTTGCTTAGTGAGGACACCAAAATTGACCCACGAAATATTCATACTTATGTCATAGGAGAACACGGTGATAGTGAAGTAATGGCCTATTCGGTTACTTACATCGCTGGAGTGCCAATTGCTGACTTCTGTACAGTCTGTGGAAGATGCAAGAACTTGCATCACTTGAAAAAGTTAGAAGAGATTGGCAGAGAAGTTGTTACATCAGCTTATAAAATCATTGAGAAAAAAGGCAGCACATATTATGGAATCGCCGCTGCGGTTGCTCGAATCATCGACGCAATTGTTAACGATACTGAAAGTGTCTTAACAGTCTCCTCTTATGTTGAGGATGCCCTTGAGGGAAAAATTAGAGATGTCTATCTCTCTGTTCCATCAATTGTTAACCAACATGGAGCTGTAAAGACTGTATGGCCGGCATATAGCGAAAATGAAGCTGAATTGCTCATTCAATCAGCCAATAAGCTTAAACAGTTTTATTAAATGAAGAGTGGCAAAGCCACTTTTCTTTTTCCTACTTTAAACTGTTGATGGAATATTAAACTACTGAAAATAAACCTCTTTTTTGTTAAGATGGGAATAGGTAAAAATTATGAAACCAATACGTTTAACCATTTTAGGTATTTTAACCCCACTTCTTTTGGGGTGCTCAAGTAGCGCTGGCTCTTATCCTTTGGATCTTCCGGCTGAAGATTACATCACAACCTTGGAGATTAACGATATCGAAAATTTCACAATATGTGTTTTCAACGATCTTCACATCTCGGTTTTAACAAATTTAACCGACGAAATTGCCTATTACGAGAAGTGCCTTATTAGCAATGGTGGGGAACTACCAAGTTTAATCGTTTTGAATGGCGACTCTTTTATGGGAGCTGCTAAATCTCAAGTTGAACGTTTTTTCGATTGGATTGATAGCAAAGGTGTTCCTTTTGCGTATACTTACGGCAATCATGATTTACAAGGCACATATTCGAATATGCTTATTGATCAGGTTATTAAGAGCTGTGAACATGCGGTTTTACTGAACCCTATCAATGACAATGTTTTTGGCGATAGTAACTATGTTTTAAATATCGAAGAAATCGGAACGCCGAACACATTGAAATGGCAGCTTTATTTTTATGATAGTAATACATATTATGGCGTTGATTATGATGTCATTCATGAAGATCAAATTGCATGGTACGAAAAACAGCAACAAGCACTTGAAGACCTTGGCACTCCAAATATACCTTCTTTAACTTTCATGCATATTCCTACTGAAGAATTTGAAGAAGCTTATAAAACCATTGGTCACAATGTCACTAGTGGACACGATACCGCTGACACTGAAAGCCTATGGTACATGGGCGAATCGATATCTTGGGGTTATAAAGAAACCGAATTCTATGAAACGATGCAAGAATATAAAAATAACAAAGCCATTATTGTTGGCCACGACCATGTCAATTTGACTGATTGGCATTATGATAAAGATGAAGGATCAGCTGACAATATGATTCATCTAATTTATGGTTTAAAAACCGGGCGAGGAATTTATCACGATACGAGAATTATGGGTGCGTCTTTCTATACCTTAAAAGATTCCAATGAATTTGATATCAAATGGATGAATGTTCCATATGAAGAAGATCCATTCGAAATCACTTCTGGATATCTCATTGGTTTAGGAGAGGGGGCAATTGCATGACAAAGTTATTTTCAAGCGTAAAGGTCAGAAAAATTACCTTATTATTCTTATTTTTTGTGGCTTCACTATCAACAGCATATGGCTGGTTCCTCTTTGTTCCAGTCATCACTAACTATGGAAGAATGTTAGCAACATATTTTCCAACTTTATTTACCTTTGGCGTTCCTTTATTTACCTTTTTTATGTTGTGGATGTATTGGCATACTTGCAACATTGCTAATAAACACCGAATCTTGAAAATTTACTCTATTACCTTAATTGTCTTGATGGGCTTATGCATTCCATTTCACATTTTATCCATTGGTCTATCCTTTGGATGGAATGGCATCTATGGAGTTTTAACCCCTCTATTTCCTTATGACATCCTAGTAAAAATGGTATTTTTCCTAGCCATAGGAATTTACATTCTTGTTTATGTTATCCGAAATGGAGATTTAGCATTAGTTCCTTTGACAGTAAAAAATCCTTTGCGCAAAAGAGCTTTTGTAGCCATGGGATTTGTATCTGCTTTTACATCCTATTTCTTTGGGGCATTTTTCGAAGTATTTTTTATCTTAGATACTTTCGATTCAAACTGGTATGGGATGATACCAGCAATTTTACTCTTTCTTCTTCCATTAGCATCCTTTCTTTTATATGTTTTCTATCGTCATCAGACAGATGAAATCACAAAGCGAAGAGTTCATTTTTATAGTCTTATTTCCATACTTTTGTCAACACTGGTTTTGTTATTATGGGTGTTGATTGCTGTCTTAATAAACCCTTACCTTTTTCCTCAATCACTAAGCAATTTCTACATGCTTGGTTATGCCGCAAAAATGCCAATTGGATTCTTCTTAATTATCATTATGCTTTTCGTTGAAATCTTAGTTAGTTTCCTGCGATATCGCAAAAGATATTTAATGAAAAAAGATGCCTAAAAATTCAAAAATTAAAACAGCCCTTTTAATCTTTTTTGCACTTAGCATCTTGCTTAATCTTTTTATTTTAGTCAACGCATTTATTCCGGGAGATGAAAGTGCGGCGACTTCATTTTGGATAGCTGATATTCTTGCAACATTAATTAATTATGTCAAATCAGGAACTATCAATATTGATAATATTGATGCTTTCTCATATTTCATCCGAAAACTGGTTGGTCACTTCTCTCTCTTTTTGTTGGATGGCGTTTTTGTTGGTTTGACTTTCTATCTCTTTTTGATGTATAAAAAGAATCGCAATTTTTGGTGGGCTACTCTCTTTATTTTTTTGATTGGTTTTTTAGTAGCTTCAATTAGCGAAGCAATTCAACTAGGGATTCCAGGCCGAATTGGCACAATAAACGATGTTCTAATCGATATGGCGGGATATGTGATATCTTTAATCGCTCTTTTTATCATCTTTTTCTTCAGACCAAGAAAAAAGAAACTCATCATAAATTAAAAAAAATATTTCAATTTTTCCTAAGCGTTTTTTTGATAAAGGGTAGATTTTTATACCTCATAAAATTGGCAAAAAGCAACATATCGGTATAAGGTATTTTAACCAGTACGATGGTAACGAGCAAACTGAGCGCGAAGAACGCTAGTGAGCCACCCACAACAAAGATATGTTCATACCATTGAAAAGACGCCGGAAGATCAAAGAATGAATAGATTAAACGGATGAAATATACATGGATTAGATAAAATGGGCCAGAGTATCGCCCTAAAAATGATATCTTTTTTGCTACTTGATATTTTGAAATATATGTTGCCACTTGGTATAGAAAGAAAGTGCCTGTAATGCTCGCTAGCCATCGCCAAAAGATATCAAGGAAAGAGCCAGACAATCCTTGAAACCAACTGTTTTGGAAGATAATTACAATGCTTATCCAAATAGAAAAGCATAGAACTGAAGTAAAAAATGTCACAAAAGAAGTGGCCTTACTTTTTTTGATATATGGCGAAAAGATGGCGAAAGTGAAGCCAATAAAAACAGTTGGAAGATAAAATAGAAACATATCACTAGAAAGGCATTTTGGACCAATCCCCTCGAAGTTTTTATTGTAGATAGCGATAAATATCCACATATATCCAGCTAGAGACAAAATAATTAAAAGCCAACGAAGAACATCGAATTTAAACCCATCCTTTTTATAAATTAAGTGGGACAAATAGTAAAAGATTGCAATCGGAATATTAATGAAACAAGCTGTTAAAAAATACCAGTAAAAATAATCAGTATATTCATATAAAGCCATCATCCACCAGCCGAAATTGTGATCCCCGTATTGCGAAAGCGTCCAAATTGATAGACAGGTAAAAAAGTAAGCAGGAGCTAGGTAAGTAATAATAGTTTTGAGAATATAGAATCCAAGCTCTTTTAAAGAACTTGTTCGTTTGATGAAGAAACCACCTGTAAAAAAGAATAGGCCTAAAGAGACGCTGTAAGGAATAGCGAAAAAGATGGAATTTGTAAAAGAGTAGTTACTATAAAAACGTTGAAAACAATGGGTCATGCATATCAAAAACATGGCCAATAATTTAAGCAAATCAAATTGAGTTAGACGAAGTTTCATCTTTTTAATTATAAATATTTGGATAAAAAAATGGCGACACTTCTTTGCCTATTTAAAGAAAAAAAATAAATTGAAAAAGCAATTTCATGGTTAAACAGCATTTTTCGTTTAAAACTATGATATATTAAAAAAGAATCCAAAAATCTTGTAGATTTTGTTTCGATCACTCAAATAAAGATTGATGAGATATGCTGAGCAATATTATTCTTATTGTATCGGCAGGATAGGAAAATAATATGAAGATTGCAGTAGCAGGAATAGGATATGTTGGTTTGAGCAATGCCATTGTGTTATCTCAACATAATGAAGTGGTAGCAGTAGACATTCTCCAATCGAAAGTTGATTTAATAAACTCAAAAAGATCTCCGATTAAAGACAAAGAAATTGAAGATTATCTTTCCAACCAACCTTTACGTTTAACTGCAACGATGGATGTTGATATAGCCTATCGAGATGCTGAATTAGTAATAATTTCTACTCCAACCAACTATGATAGCCAAAAAAATAAATTCGATACTTCCAGTGTCGAATCGGTAATTGAACAGGTGAAAAAAGTAAATCCCGCTGCTTGGATTATTATCAAATCGACTGTTGGTGTAGGTTTTACTTTAAAGGTTAGAAAGGATCATGACTTTGAACACATTCTTTTTTCTCCAGAATTTTTAAGAGAAAGCAAAGCTCTTTACGATAATTTATACCCTTCCCGCATTATTGTTGGAGTTCCCGCCAAACAAGAGCCATATCTTTCCTTTGCAAAGAAATATATTTCTCTTCTACAAGAAGGAGCGATAAAAAAAGAAATTGAAACTCAAATTATCGGTGTAACGGAAGCTGAAGCTGTTAAATTATTCGCCAATACATATCTCGCTCTTAGAGTGGCTTATTTTAATGAATTAGACACCTTTGCTGCTATTAAGGGTTTAGACACTAATGACATAATCTCTGGAGTCTGTGAAGATCCGAGGATTGGAGATTTTTATAACAATCCATCTTTTGGTTATGGCGGATATTGTTTGCCAAAAGATTCCAAGGAGTTACAAGCTAGTTTTGAAGATGTTCCAGAAAATCTCATCTCAGCAATCGTGGAATCCAATCGGACTCGAAAACAGTTCATTTCAAACGATGTCTTGTCAAAGATAAAAAGTAAGAAAAAACCAGTTGTTGGAGTTTACCTTATGGCCATGAAATATGGGTCAGATAATTCTCGTTCCAGTCCAATAGAGGACATTATTAACAATTTGAAAAAGAAAAACATAGAAATCCTGATTTTTGATCCTTCGATTGAAAACGAATTTTTCTTAGGATGTCCTATTGTCCGAGGCTTACAAGATTTTAAAGAAAAAGCTGACATAATTATTGCCAATCGTTGGGATGACATTTTGGATGATGTAAAAGAAAAAGTTTACACTCGAGATCTTTTTAAAAGAGATTAGAGCATATTTTTTTGGTGTTTTATGAAAAAAGTGTATAAAGTCGTTTCTTTGTTATAATTGAGATAGTAGAATGCATAAATATGAACAACAAATCGGAAATATTTGATACGGAAGCATTGGTTTCAATAATTACTCCTTCATACAATTCGGAAATTACATTGATGGAGACCTTTGAAAGCATAAAAAACCAGACATTTTCTAATTGGGAATGGCTAATTATTGATGACCATTCAAACGACTCATCTTTTGATATGGCTAAGAAATTTGCATTGAGTGACAAAAGAGTTATTGCTTTGCAAACCGAGGTTAATAGTGGTGCTGCTGCAGCAAGAAACCTCGGAATAGAACAAGCCAAAGGAAGATATATCGCTTTCTTGGATTCAGATGATATGTGGAAACCCACAAAACTAGAAGATCAAATCAAATTCATGACCGAAACAGGCGCAAGTTTTGTTTACTCGGACTATGATATCTTATTCCCTGATGGAAAGATTAAAACTTTTTCTCCAAAAGCACCAAAGACAACATACAAACAATTGCTAAAAAAATGTGACATCGGTTGTCTCACTGCAATGTATGATTCACAAGTTTTGGGGAAAAGATTTATGCCACTTGATACTCCAAAAAGAGAAGATTATGCTACTTGGTTAGACATCACAAAAAGTGGTGTTATTGCATATCGAGTTCCCGTGAATCTTGCTATATATAGAATTCAAAATAGTTCAGTATCATATAACAAATTCAAACTTCTAAAATTCCATTTCAATGTTTATAAAAAGCACGAAAAATTCAATTTCTTTAAGTCGCTATATTACTTATTGATTCACTCATTGAACAAAGTATTCAACAAATATTAATTAATTCATCCAATATTGCAAAATATGAAATAATTGCATTTTTTGTTGACTCTTTTATTGTGCACGTACATGATGAATATGTAATAAACGAAAAGAGATGTGATTATGGAATTACGAGAAACTCGCAAAAAATGCAAATTAACACAAAAACAAGCTGCGCAAATTATTGGGATTTCCCATAGAACTTATGTTGCTTATGAAAACGACGAATTAAAAGCGGATTCCCTAAAACTTTCTAGAATGATTGAAATTCTCAATGAATATGCTTCCAAAGATGTTTCTATCTTGAAAGATAAAGTTTTGCTCGTCACAGGGGGAACTGGATCATTTGGTCACGCTGTTGTTGATCGCTTTTTGAATACAGACATTAAGGAAATTAGAATTTTATCTCGCGATGAGAAAAAACAAGAAGATATGCGAAAAGCTTACAATAATGAAAAGCTCAAATTTTACATTGGAGATGTGAGATATTTGGATTCTATTATGGATGCATTTAAGGGTGTTGATTATGTTTTTAACGCTGCTGCTTTGAAGCAAGTTCCTTCTTGTGAATTTTTCCCAATGGAAGCAGTTCGAACCAATGTTATTGGAAGTGACAATGTAATTACAGCCTGTGTTAGAAACGGAGTAAAGAAAGCAATTTTTATCTCCACCGATAAGGCTGCCTATCCAATAAACGCGATGGGTATTTCAAAGGCTCTAATGGAAAAGAATGTTATCGCAAGAAGTCGACAACTTTTGCCAGGAGAGACAATTTTGTGTCTCACTCGATATGGTAATGTTATGGCGAGCCGTGGGAGCGTCATTCCTCTTTTCCTTCAACAAATTCGGGAAGGAAAACCCCTAACTATTACAAATCCTGAAATGACAAGATTTATGATGACTTTAGATGATGCAGTTGATTTAGTGCTTTATGCATTCGAACATGGTAAACAAGGTGATCTTTTTGTTCAAAAAGCTCCTTCAGCGACAATTGATACATTAGCAAAAGCAATTTTGAATTTAACGAAATCAAAAGCCAAGATTGAATATATTGGAACTCGTCATGGGGAGAAATTATTTGAAACCCTGGTTACTCAAGAAGAAATGCTCCGTTTAGAAGACCTAGGTAATTTCTTTAAAATCAACGCTGATAACCGCGACTTGAATTACGATAAATATTTCAGTAAGGGCAATAAACATTTAAATCTTGATAAGTCCTACACATCTCATAATACGAATCGTCTCGATGTCCCAGGAATGGAGAAACTTCTTAAAAGACTTGAGCTTTTTGGTGGGCCAGTTAAACAACACGATTTGTGTATTTAATATAAAGATCAATTGGTGATTAAATGAAAATATTATTGACTGGCTCGAAAGGTTTTATAGGAAAGCATCTTTCCTTTTGGCTTCTTCGTCAAGGGTTTGAAGTGCTTAGTTTAGATTTGGAAAATTCAAACGAATTACCACTTTTGCTTAATCAAGCAAATTTCATCATTCATTTAGCGGGAATTAACCGTCCTCAAAGCAGCGAGGCATTTTATGAGGGCAATTATGATTTCACAAGAAAGATTGTAGATTTGCTAAAAAACAACAGCAGAAAGACTCCAATTATTTTCGCGAGTTCAACTCAAGCCACTTTGAATAACGATTATGGAAAATCGAAAAAACTAGCGGAAAAATATTTATTCGAAAGCGGTCTCCCAGTATATGTTTATCGGCTAGCAAATGTTTTCGGTAAATGGGGCAAGCCAAACTATAACAGTGTGTGTTCAACTTATTGTTACAATATTGCCCATAATCTTCCTATTGACATAAGAGATTCGAATCAAGTTATCCATTTTAACTATGTTGATGATGTCTGCCAGGAGTTTTTAAGAATCGTTAATAATCATATTTCCCCTTCAAATAATGTATTGTCTGTTGAACCTACCTATGATTGCACTTTGGGCCACCTTGCAGAATTAATTAAATATTTTAAAGAAACCATCGAAAGCACTCATCATTTGCCAAATATTCACGATGAATTTGAACTAAAACTATTTGAAACATTTTGTGACTACTCTAGTGATGAAGTATCTTCGTTTAATTTTGTGCAAGATAAACTTGGCTCATTTAAAGAGATATATAAATCTTCAAAATACGGTCAAATTAGTATTAATGAGGCATTTCCAAAAGTGAAAAAAGGCGGTCATTATCACAACTTCAAAAAAGAATTATTTAAGACCGTCATTGGAAAGACCAAAATCAGATTGAGAAAGATTGATTCGAATATCATAAATGAGTACATATCGAAAGAACTAGATATGACAAGAATCGTCATCAATCCTGGCTATACACATGACATAACAAACATCGGCGAAAAAACAAGCAAAACATTGATGTGGGTGTCCGAAGTATTCGATGAGAAATCAGCCGATACAATCAAAGAGGATGTAGATAAACATGAAAAAGAAAATTAAAGTTGTAACCATTATTGGAACGAGACCAGAAATCATTCGTCTCAGCGAGACTATCAAAGCTTTAGATAAAGATGAAGAAATTGATCACATTTTAGTCCATACTGGTCAGAATTATGATTATGAATTGAATCAGATTTTTTTCGATGAGCTAAAGCTGCGAACTCCAAATTATTATTTAAATTGTGTAGAAAAAAACCTCGGTGGAACGATTGGAAATGTTATTTCAAAATCCTACGATTTATTACTAGATTTAAAACCTGACGCTGTTCTTATTTTGGGAGATACAAATAGTGCTCTTTGTGCAATTTCTGCAAAAAGATTGAAACTCCCCATCTTTCATATGGAGGCAGGAAATAGATGCGGTGATTGGAATGTTCCCGAGACAATTAATCGAAAAATTGTCGACCACATCTCCGACATCAATCTCCCTTATACAAATCACGCCTATGACAATTTAATGAAAGAAGGAATTGATCCTGAATTTACCTTTGTTACAGGCTCGCCAATGTTAGAAGTTTTAAACGCTAATAATGATGAAATTAAAAAATCAACAATACTAGATGAATTAAATCTTCAAAATAGAAAGTATATTGTTGTATCTTCTCATAGAGAAGAAAATGTAGACATTGAAAAGAATTTCGTCATGCTTATGTCGGCAATTAACGCTGTTGCAGAAAAGTATCAACTGCCTGTCATCTTTTCCACTCATCCTCGGACTCAAAAAAGACTACTTGATAGTGGATTCAAGATGCATTCTTTAGTTAAAAACATTAAACCATTAGGATTTATTGATTATGTCAAACTCCAAGAAAACGCTTTCTTTGTCTTATCCGATAGTGGGACACTTACCGAAGAGAGTGCGATGAGACACTTTCCCGCTATTCTTATTAGAACATCAACTGAGAGGCCTGAAGGCGTTGAGGCTGGAAGCATCATCGTTTCTGGAATTGACAAAGAAAATGTATTATTTTCGATTGAAACTGAATTGATGAGATATCAATTTGCAAAAACTCCGGAAAACTATGATGTCGTAAATGTGTCAGAAAGCATCGTTCTCTATATTAAAGACAAAATCGATTTAGTGAATAAAAAGATTTGGAAAAAGTGATAATTGAACTAAGTTTACAATATTTGTAGTTAAATTATGTTGTTGCGTGGCTATGCATCAGCACTCTATAATTAATTATTATCTATAAATAATTATGTGGCTGAAATTTTCAAATAGTGTTAATCCCGTTAGCGTGAGTAATGGGCTTCATAGTCTTAGTAGTTTTAACGTTGATGAAGACGCTTTTTTAAATGTTTTGGCTGAAAATGATATTCAAAATGTGAGTTATACACTTGATTCAGGATCAAACGAACCTCAAGACAAAATCTTAAGAAAGATCGTTTCCTTATCTTGGAAAAATAGAAAAGGGGTTATTTTGTTGAATGGAGAGTGGACAGAATCACTTTTAACAAAATTACACAATAAAGAGATTTTTTGTCCCATTTTTGTTTCTCAAAATATCCCATGGAATGAATATCAAGAGATACAAAAGATAAGCGCTTCTCAAGCAAGAGAAAAAGGCAAAAACCTTTTCCATGAGTTTTTTAGTAAAAAAACATTCACAAAAAAAACCAACATCTTGATGGCTGTTATCTCTGGACTGACCATAATTTTTTCTTATGGATACGGAGCACTCACTAATTATTTTAGAGAAGATTCACTATATCAATATGTCTCAAAATCAATTATTGATAGTAACTACCCTTGTGGACACGCTATATACGGAAGCGAAAATTCCACATTCTCCAGCATATCTCAGTTCAACTCTGCAGCGGTTACTGCAGGTAATGCTCTTTACACAAACTTTGATATTGGCGAGAGCACAGAAATCAAAAAAAGAACCTATGTCGCTACGTATATACAAATTAACAAACCAGATTCACTCAACTTTTCGTTCGAAGGAAAGGATTACTTTCCATCGCCTTTGACTATTTCTGATTTTGGTTATGCTTTGGATGAAAATGATCCAGAAAGCAGTGCATATGGCAAGTTTTACAATCTTAGCCTATACCGCTACAAGTATATTGAAAGAGACTGGCTGATAAATTCAGGATATGACGCTCCGATTTATCTTTCTCAACAAACTGCCGATCAAATTATTGCAAACAGTGAATCAATTGCTTCGTATGATGATTTAATTGGAGAAGCAATAGAAGTCGACATTGATAATGAAGATGAAGTTGTCACACTAGATTGTTTTGTTGCAAACATTCTACTCGATAAAGGGCATTCTACTTATTTGTCAGCTTTTTACCAAGATTACTGTTTGTTACAGATATCTAATTTCACTACCCGTGACCGATTCAATTATTCCTTTTGTTTTGATCCATCGACGAGTTACTTGAATATTAAAACAATAGCTAAACCCACATACATAAAAAATTGGAACGATGGAGACACATTAGAATTTTTCATCAGAGACCCAAAAAACGGCAATTATGTTTTAGACACTAAAATATCTGAGGATCTTTCTTCGCTTTACGATGGAAAGCAAGACACTGCTTCAAGTGTTGTTTTCCTCATCATAATAATTACCTTATTGCTATCAAATGCTGCATTGGTTGGATTCGTTTTTTATAAAAAGATTAAAAAATGTCGCGAAAAAGCCGGCGCGAAGATTACTCTTTTTGAGCCAATTGAAGTTTTTATTTTTCTTGTCGCTCCCATTATTCTTATTCAAGGATTGCTCCACATCCTGCAACTGCTTATGAAGAATAGCCTTGATTCTTTTTATTTTTTCAATTATTTTGGATCGAATTTCTCTACAATTTACCTGTTTATTTTAGCTTTCTTACTTGTCTTTGCTTTGATTGCCTTCAGTGGCAATGGAATCACAAGCAAGAAACCCCCCGTCGTTATTGAGGATGATTTGTATGAAATCAATGTTTAACAATCTCATCCTCTATAAAAAAAGCGTTCCTGCACTCCGTTTCTATCTTGAGG
Organism: Bacillota bacterium; assembly: GCA_023443485.1. Classification (GTDB taxonomy): domain Bacteria; phylum Bacillota_I; class Bacilli_A; order RFN20; family CAG-826; genus JAAYDH01. The sequence goes on from JAEZUH010000005.1 coordinate 33,251, forward strand.
TCAGCATTTTTTGTTTATTCTTTTTAGTTTTCTTCTTCACTATTGGATTGAACTATCTTTGGCCTTTTAACTATTTGAATATTGCCTTTTACGTTTTACTTAGCGGTCTGATTTTGTTTTGGAGTCTTAACTACAAAAATCTATACTTCAATTACTATTTCGTATTATTTGCATTCTTCAACATTATGATAATAGTTTCAAGTTTGTTAAATGGCTTTTTCTACATCAACACGACTGTTCTCACTTTATCCGCGACAACCTTCATTTTTTCTCAATTCATTGTCGAAAAAGAATATAGAACTAAAGTTTTGAAAATATTTGCCTTGGCCTTTATTGCCTTTTTGGTTGTTTTCTCTTTGAAAAATATCGTTCAACTATTTAGCTTACAACAACAATTGGATTTTTTCGGAGCCGATCCAAACGTCTTTAGTTATATCTTTGTTTATTCGTATCTAGTTCTCCTATACTTTTTGCTTTATAAAAGAACATATTTCTTAATCCCCTTTTGCCTTTACACAATCCTTCTTATTTTTATTATTGGATCAAGATCGGCCTTGCTTCTGATGATTATTTGCTCAATCGCAATGCTTTTCCTTTTCTTTGGAAAGCGACGATTTTACATTCCAATAATCATTACTGTCGTTATCATCCTTCTTGTTGTTCTTATTCTTTCTCTACCAATTCCACAATTGGAAGAGTTAAAAGCGCGTTTAATCGATGCATTTCAATCCATTTTTGAAAACGGAAGTGGCGATACTTCATCCAATCATCGTATTATGATGTTTTTCTACGGAATCGATATTATTTTGAAGAGACCATTTTTTGGTTATGGTGGCATTTATCGCTTCGGTTTCTATAATTTCTCTGGGCAAATATCACATAATAATTTCATCGAAATTGGATTCAATTATGGACTATTAACCCTAATTCTTTATGAAGCATTCATCATATATTCAATTTATAAATTGTTTAAAAATAAAAGAGAGGAATCTCATCTTTATATCAACTTTTTAATTTGTTTCTTTCTCATGCAATTTTTTTACCCAATTTTCACCAATAAAATCGACTATTTTGTCATTTGTTTCGCACTTTCAGCAATCGCGAAAGATACGACGAGAGGCAAACTATCAATAAAGAGCAAAAAAATTAATTTAATAGTAGAAAAATAAAACAAAATTGAGAAAAAGGAAGTCAACTTGTTAATAACAAGAATTTCAATTATAATCAAATAAATGAGACAGGGAGAAAGATAACATGAAAGTTTTGGAAGTGATAAGCACATTAGAACCCACAGGTGGAGCCGAAACTTTTGCGGTTAATTTTTCAAGAGAATTGCGACAAATTTCTGACTTAAAAGTTGTTGTTTTGTATCAAAAACATAAAAGTTATTTTGAAGAAAAAATTAAAGAAGCCGATATCGATTTAGTCTTTTTAAACAAAAAGAAACGTTTTGATTTAAAAAATGCAAAAGAGCTAAGAAATATTATCAAAGAATTTAAACCCGATGTTATTCATACGGAAAACAACGCTTTAATTCCCGTTTATCTAGCATTACGTAATATTAAAAAAAGCCATCTCCCAAAAGTGTTCCACACCATGCACCTTAAAGCAGAAGAAGAAACTTCTAATAAAATTGTGCGATTCCTCTTTAAATCCATTTTTAAAAACCCAAATTATATCCCTGTTGCAATTACAGAGACTTTGTCCAATGAATCCAAAGCTTTCTACAAAAACCCGTTTGTTCCTTACGTTAACAACGGAGTCTCATTGGAGCCATTTAGAAATGATAAGCCACTTAAATTGAGAAAATATGACATAGTTGTTGTTGGAAGATTCGCCCGTGAAAAGAATCACTTTTTTGTTGTTTCTTGCTTCATAGAACTAAAGAAAAAGTTACCAAATATTCAGATTTCACTTGTTGGCGGTGGCGAATTACTTGATGATGTGAAGAAATTTGTTTCCGACAATGATGCCCAAGATTTTATTCATTTCACAGGGATTTTGAATAGCCCTGCTGAAATTGTTAAGGAATCCAAAATCATCGCTCTTGGATCTCTTTTTGAAGCCAATCCCTTATCATTACTAGAAGGTATGTCTGCCGGATGTATTGTTGTTTCCTCTAATGTCGGTGGTGTTGCCGACATAATTAATGAAGGACAAAATGGTTTTTTGTTTGAGTCTGGTGATAGAGAAAAATTCGTTGACATTTTGAACAAAGTCCTATCAAATATTGATTCATATCAAGATATGAGCGATTTCAATGTTAAATATAGCGATCAATTTTCGATGAGAGAATGTGCAAAAAAATATTACGATCTTTTTGAAGAGAACATCGAAAAGAAATAAACACATAAGTAGTAAAGGAAGAGTAATTATGAAAGTTATCATTTTAGCAGGCGGTTTCGGAACAAGGATTTCTGAAGAATCTCAATTTAAACCAAAGCCAATGATTGAAATTGGTGGAATGCCAATTTTGTGGCATATTATGAAAGAATTTTCGGCGTATGGTTATAACGAATTCATCATTTGCGCTGGATATAAACAAGAATACATCAAGCAATGGTTTAGTAATTATGCTTTATTCACAAACGATGTGTCTTTTGATTTTGGTAAAAATGGTGAAGTAACTCTTCATCGAAAACACGCCGAGAAATGGAAAGTGACTATTGCTGATACAGGATTAAATACACAAACTGGTGGTCGAGTAAAAAAAATCAAAGATTATGTTGGCAACGAACCTTTTATTCTCACCTATGGTGATGGTGTTTCTGATATCAATATTGATGATTTAGTTACATTTCATAAAAAGAGCGGCAAGATTGGCACGATTAGCGTCTATAACTTTGGACAAGACAAAGGTGTTCTTGAACTAGGATTTAACGATGAAGTCAAAGCTTTTAGAGAAAAATCTGATTTAGATGGAGACTTAATTAATATTGGTTTCATGGTTTTAGAGCCAGATTTTTTTGACTATATCGATGGAGATGAAACTGTTTTAGAAAAATCACCAATGGATAAATTAGTCAAAGAACACCAGCTATCTGCATATGTCCATAAAGGCTTTTGGCAATGCATGGATACTTTAAGAGAAAAAGAAAGACTGGAAAAGGCTTGGAGTTCAGGTCGCGCTCCATGGAAGGTTTGGAAGGATTAATATGAAGTTCGATTTATCTTTTTATAAAGATAAGACAGTATTGATTACCGGCCATACTGGTTTTAAGGGTTCGTGGTTATCACAAATCCTCGTATTAGCTGGCGCGAATGTCATTGGCTACTCACTTGAACCAAACACAAACCCAAATCTTTTTAGCATCCTAAAATTAGATGAAAAAATGCACTCATACATTGGAGACATCCGCGATTTAAATAAACTTCGTGAAGTTTTTGATCGCCACCAGCCTCAGATAGTCATACATTTAGCGGCTCAACCAATCGTAAGAGATTCTTACAAAGATCCTGTTTACACATATGAAACAAATGTAATTGGTACAGTTAATGTATGCGAATGCGTTCGCCTGCATCCCTGTGTAAAATCGTTCCTCAATGTCACGACCGATAAAGTCTATGAAAATAATGATATTCCAGACCATCCATTTAGAGAAGATGAAAAACTAGATGGATACGATCCATACAGCAACTCAAAGAGTTGTAGTGAGTTAGTTACTCATTCTTATGTAAAAAGTTTCTTATTACCTCTAGGAATTCCAACCAGTACAGCAAGAGCGGGTAATGTCATTGGGGGAGGAGATTTTTCTAATGATCGAATCATCCCAGATTGCTATCGTGCTTTGGCAGGTAAAAAGCCTTTAGTCATTCGCAATCCCCATTCAACAAGGCCATACCAACATGTTTTCGAACCATTGATTTGCTATTTGCTAATCGCTCAAAAGCAATATGAAGATAAAACTGTTGCTGGTGCATATAACGTTGGTCCTGATTCAGATAGTTTTGTTAATACTAAACTACTTGTTGAAAAGTTTAAGCTACATGCTTCTGGTTTTGATTACCGAATCGAATCAGATGGTGGCCCTCACGAAGCGGCATTCCTATCACTTGATAATTCAAAAATCAAAAAAGCTTTTGGTTGGTTACCATTAATGGGAATTGGTGAAGCAGTGAAAATCACTGCCGAATGGTACATAGCCTTTATTAATAACGAGGACATGATTAATATTTCCAACAAACAAATAAAGGAGTACTTTGGCGTATGAATAAAGTTGTAGTGACCGGTGCTTCAGGCTTTGTTGGATCGGCAGTAATAAAAAACTTATTAGAGCGAGATATTGAAGTTTTAGCTCTAGATGTTATCGATGACCCTTCTTTCAGACTCAATCTTTCAAATTCAAAACTGACATATAAGAAATGCGATATTTTTCAACTCGAGGACGTTAGGAGACACTTATTAGATGGTGGTTTTGATGCTTTTTATCATTTCGCATGGCTCGGCTCGGCCGGCCCACTTAGGGAAGACACGGATGTACAAATTAAGAATGCGACTGGTACAGTCGAATTGATGAAACTAGCTAATGAATGCAGTATAAAAAAATTTATTTGTGCTGGCACAATAATGGAATTTGAAACTTTTTCAGCCATCTACGCTCAGAACAATAAACCGCAAATGTCCTACATCTATGGAGTGGGCAAACAGCTAGCCCATTTACTTTGTAAACCCATCGCGAATAAAATTGGAATTGAACTGGTGTGGACATACATTACCAATGCCTTTGGCGTTGGTGAAAAGTCTCCGCGTCTCATTAATTCAACAATTAGAAAATGTATTAAAGGAGAACCTCTTGAATTCACAAGTGGAACTCAAAAATATGATTTCTTATATATCGATGACGTCGCTGAGGCATTCTACTTAATTGGTGAAAAAGGAAAAGCTAATAAATCCTACGTAATCGGGTCTGGAAAAGCTGGACCTCTTAGAATATTTTTAGAAAAAGCTGTTCGAATGTGCGATGAAAACGCTAAACCATTGTTTGGTAATATGCCTTTCACTGGAACTGATTTAGACATCAATGTTTTCTCGATTCAAGAGTTACGAAATGATTGCGGCTTCGAGCCTAAAATCTCTTTTGAAGAGGGCATTAAAAGAACGTATGAATGGTTAAAAAAAGAGGAAGCATAAATGGTACAAAAATTTTCTTTTCAAAAATTGGAACTTGAAGGCGCTTATCTAATCAAACCTTTTTTTGCTTCAGATATAAGAGGTGGGTTTTTAAAAGATTACTCAAAAGATCTTTTCAAAGCCAACGGAATAAACTATGAGTTAGATGAGGTGTTCTATACAATCTCACATAAAGGTGTCATTCGTGCTCTCCATTTTCAAGAAGTCAATCAACAACCAAAACTGGTTAGATGTGTTTCTGGCAAAGTTTTCGATGTTATAGTCGACATGAGACCATATTCACCAACTTTTAAAAAGTGGTTAGGGTTTTATTTATCAGCTGAAAACATGGATGAGTTGCTTATTCCTGCCCATTTTGCTCACGGATATCTAGTTTTGGAAGACTCAATAGTTTCTTATAAATGCGCCGCTCCTTTTGATGGAGCGAATGATAGCGGAATTATGTATAACGATCCCGACATCAATGTTAAATGGCCGTTTGAAGAAATAGGTGGAGAAGATAATTTAATCATCGCTGACAAAGACAAAAATCTTCAGTCTTTTCAAGAATATGTGAAGCGAGGATGCAAATAATGAAGAAGAGAATGCTATTTATCGCTTCAATGCCTTCGGAAAAATTTCATTTCGATGGAGAAAGAAACAAATCTGGAGATGTTTTTTCCTGCTTAAAACAAATGAATTTTGATATCGATATTATCGATTACACTAAAAATAAATACCTCCAAACTATTAAATTGGTTTGGAAATCAATGTTTAAAAAGTACGATATCATTTTTATTTCCAAGTGCGTTGTTGGCGGAACAATTGCTCTCCATCAAATACTCAAATTCGGAAAAAGAAGCAATCATAAAAACATTTACTTCTACCTGATTGGAAATGGTTTTGAAGGTTTTGATGATAAAAAATACTACAAAGGTGATCTGAAAGAATGCCAAGCGGTTATTGTTGAATCATTAGATGTCGTTAAATCACTCGCCGAAAACGGAATTACCAAAACTCATATTTTCCCATGCGTTAAAAAAGAATATATTCTTAATCCAACTCAAAAAGATTACTCAACTAATGAACCTTTGAAACTCATTTTTTTCTCCCGGGTTATCAAAGATAAGGGTGTGTTAGACGCGATTGAAGCTGTTAAAAAATTAAATCAAGACAAAGTAAAATTCACTTTAGACATTGCGGGAGGATATCCCGAAGAAGATCCCGCTCACAAGATTGCTGAAGAAGAAGCAACAAAACATTCATTTATCACTTATTTCGGAAAAACATTTCATATTTCCGGAATTGAATCTTATGAGAGATTGCAACAGTATGATCTCCATATTTTTCCATCTCATTTTTTCCAAGAATGCGCTCCTGGATCTATCCTTGATATGTTTATTGCGGGTGTTCCCACTCTTTCATCCCTCTTTCCAAACGCTTTAAACGTTATGAATGAGCGAAATTCCTATTTTTTCGAATTTAACAATTTTGATGATCTGGTTGCGAAACTTGATTATGTTTACGCCCGCAAAGAAGAACTAAATTCCAAAAGGATCGAATCAAATAAAGAAGCACAAAAATATTTCCCAGCAACTTTTATAAAGTTTGTTGAAAACTTATTCATTAAGGAGAATGTATGAAAGGTATTATTTTAGCTGGTGGAAGCGGAACGCGCTTATATCCGCTCACTCTCTCGGTTTCTAAACAACTTTTGCCTGTTTATGACAAGCCATTAATCTATTATCCATTGAGCATACTTATGCTTGCCGGAATTAGAGAAATTCTCATCATTAGTACTCCAACTGATTTGCCAAGATTTAAGTCACTTTTTGGTGATGGAAGTGATTTTGGTATCAAACTAGAATACAAAGAACAACCATCTCCTGATGGTCTCGCCCAGTCTTTTATTTTAGGGGAAGATTTTATCGGTGGCGATGCAGTCGCGATGGTTCTTGGTGATAATTTATTCTATGGTGGAGGAATTAGAAAAAGACTCCTCGCCGCTTCTGAAAAAGCCGAAAAAGGAATTGCGACGATTTTTGGTTACTTTGTTAGCGATCCAGAAAGATTTGGAATTGCGGAATTTGATGATGATTTAAATGTCCTATCAATTGAAGAAAAACCAAAGAATCCAAAATCCTCTTATGCGATTACTGGTCTCTACTTTTTTGATAACAAGGCCTCCGAATATGCTAAAAATGTAAAACCATCTATTCGAGGCGAATTAGAAATAACAGATGTTATTCAGCAATATCTCGACAAGAACAAATTAACCATCGACCTTTTGGGTCGTGGATTTACTTGGTTCGACACTGGGACAACTGACTCGTTGGTTGAAGCAAGCCAATTTGTGCGAATGATTGAAAATCATCAAGGGATCCAACTATCTTGCCTTGAAGAAATTGCTTTCATCAATGGTTGGCTTTCTAAGGAAAAACTCATAGAAAGAGCAACCGCAATGGGAAAAAGCCAATATGGCAAACATTTGCGAAATGTTGCTGAAGGAAAAATAAAATATTAAATGAATCTAACCAAACGAACATTGAACGATTTATTAATCTCATTTAGCTCCACTAAGGGGTTTCATGAAACATCCTTTTTACTTGAATGGATTAATCAAGAAAACGCGGCAAACAAGGCCGTTCTCTCTCCTTATGAAATTTCAGATGATTCTTTTTGGTTTTTTGATAAAGAAAATTCAACAGTTAGAAATAGAAACAATTCTTTCTTCTCCATCTCTGGAATTAAAAGAGAAGATAATGAGCAACCAATAATTCTTCAAAATGAAGTTGGGTATTTAGGTATTATTGGGAAAAGAATTAATGGAGTTTTGCATTTCTTAATGCAAGCTAAAATTGAACCAGGGAATATTAATAATATTCAAATATCACCCACCATTCAGGCAACCGAAAGCAACTTTACTCAAAAACATGGTGGCA
>JAEZUH010000065.1 GCA_023443485.1 Bacillota bacterium
CCAAGGAAAGTTACGAATTCTCCTTTGGTGATGTCAAGGTTAATGTCATCGACGACCGTCACTCCATCGAATACTTTGCTCACTCCTTGAAGCGAGATAATACAGTTCTCTTTTCCCATATTAGCCCTCCACTTTCTTAAAAATGATGAATATTTTTCACTAATATTTCGCACAAAATATATAGTAATTTTTTTAAGAAAACAACATAATTTTAACCCCCCTTAATTTTTTATCATTTTTTGTGTTTAGACTTTATGCGTTTTTATTAGAATTATTCAATGTTTTTTTGATTTCTTACCTGTTAAAAAAATTGTAGGCAATTAATTTATTTTATTGGCAGATTTTTTGACAAATTTTTTGCTATTATTTTTAGAAATTTTTCTTAGTATTTTTTTGATAGGTAATATTGATTGAAGAAAAAATCATTCTTATTTATAATGATTTCCATAAAGAAGGCCCTGAATTATGAAAAAAACCGTCTTATTATTGCCATTAATTTTTCTAGGAACTAGTTTACTAACTGGCTGCTCTTTGAAAGAAAAAATTCGACTCACATACGGAAGTTATATTCAAGATGACTTGATTACCTTAGATGATTTCTTCGATCTTCAAAAAAAGATGAGCGGAACCGAAAAAGGCGAAAATTTCTTGTTAGCTACTTATTTAGAGGGCGGTGTGTGTTCATGCTGGGACAATTTTGAGATAGTGTTAAAACGATATATTTCCGAAGAAGATGTTGTCATTTATAAAATTAGTAACGATTTATTTAATTCAACGAATCAAAGTCAACTTGATGAATGGGGATTAACCAAAATCACAGGAACCACTCCTTCGCTCGCAATTATTAAGAATGGCATAGTAAAAAAAGAATTTATCGCCGACAACAGCGAATTTTTTGATCGCTATATTACATTTAAAGAAAGAATGGATCAATTTGTCTTACCTCCAAATTACTATTTTGTTGATCAAGATATTCTCGATGATGCAATTGCTAATGATGATAAAGTATTAGTTCATTATATGTGGGACTTCTGCCCAGACTGCCAATATAGCGGTCCATCGGTCCTATTTCCTTATGCAAACGATCATAATTTCGCTTTAAAAATGTACTTAATCGACATTGGAAGACTGACTGGTTATGATCCCGATGCCGAAAATCCTTTTGCAAATTTCAGCACATCAAACCAAGAATACGTCGATTTTTTAAGAGATCATGAGATTTCCTTTGCGGGAAACGAAACTTACGGCTATGACCGAGGATTTGTTCCTACCACTCAATATTGGGAAAATGGTGTCCTTATGGATGCGGATGTTTATTTTAATGATTCTTTGGCATTGGACAACAATGAATGGAAAGTAACTCGTTCTTTCTTTAGCGAGGAAAGAAAAGATAGTCTCCACTACCTCGAAGGAGTGGAAACTACCATTTTAGAAGGCTTAATCGTTAATGAAGATGATGTTACACCTTCGAATGATGATCCAACGATTGGATCTTGGAAGAAAGATGCTGCAAGTGTCTATCACAATCCTTTGTTAATCGCGTTTTTAGACACTTACGCTTTATAATTACTCAAGTTTTTGATAATAACTTTCAAAATTCTTTTTTAAGTTTTTGATTAATTTTTTCTTTGTGAAAAACGAAGCGAATGAATAATTGATGGCGGTTTCCACTAGCATATAGACCTCTTCTTTACTTAGAGAGAAAGCTTTTACCATTTGTCTCATATCTTGAATCGCATCGGTATTGGAAACGGTCATATTATCGCTGTTAATCGTGACTGGTATACCTTTTTCGATGAATTTCCTGAGCGGAACATCGGAATAGCTCTTTAAGGATTTGGTTTGCAAATTGCTGGTAGGGCAAAATTCAAAGCACACTGGTCGAGCTAACACTCGGGAAACACTTTGCTCATCAAGCGAAAGGTGAACACCATGGCCAATGCGTTGGGCTCCGTTATCTAAGGCCACCATAATTTCATCACTTCCAGTCGCTTCACCGCTATGAATAGTGATATTCAAATGATATTTTTGAGCCAAGTCATATATTTTTTTATAGTAGGTTCCAGGATGAAGGGCTTCTGCACCAGCTAAATCAACCGCGACGACATGGTGATGTCTCAATTTTTTGGCCACATTGATAGTTTCCAAATTTTCTTTTTCAGAGGCATGTCTCATACAACAGAGAATAAGATTTGCCGAGAAACCTTTGGCCATATGTAGACCTTCTTTTAAACCAGCAATTGCTGCTTGAGTAGCTTGTAGTTGGCTCATGCCCTCGCGAGTATGAAGAACTGGAGCAAAGCGAATCTCAGCGTAGATAAAACCCATTCCAGCAAGTCTAATAACAAGTGAACGGGTAGCAAAGGCGAGATTTTCGGCTTTTTGCAAAAGGATAAGTGGCAAATCAAAACGTTCCAAATATACTTCAAGAGAGGGGCAATCGTGAGGGACATAAATGTTATTTGGGAAATCTTTCCCCAAGTCAACTTTGTCCTTACGCGATAGAACAATGAAGTCCTCTTTGCTAAGAGAACCATCGAGATGTAAATGTAAATCAATCATAAAACACTCCTTTTTATGTGTTAAAAATCACTGCTTGATAAGAATATAACTCAGGATGCATATTAAGGATAGAAGAACTAACCTTCAAATAATTGGGAAATAAACCTTTAAATGTTTCAATTTGCCAATTATCTGGATAACCACTTGGGGGATTTTTAATTTGATAATGCATTGGAATTACTATTTTTGGCTTAATATAATCCGTTAATAATTTCACTTCCTTGGCCGATATTGTATAAAACCCATTAATGGGAACAAAAAGCACGTCAACGCCTTTAAATGGGTCAAATAAACTAAGAGGGGAGATATCGCCGACATCGCCTAGATGAGCGAAAGAAATATTACCAAATGAGAAAATTCGTCCGTAAACCAAGCCTCTTTGTTTACCTTGTTCGTGATCATGAGGTAATAGATATTCTTCATATTTAAGTATTTTTTGTGAAGGAACAAGTTTAATATAGCCTCGGGCATTATGATCATGATGCTCATGAGAACAAAGCACTAAATTAGCCTCAATATTCTTCGGAAATAACAGACCATTAACTGAACCATTTTCGTAAGGATCGAGAACAATAGAAAAATCATCGCTTGCGATTTTAAAACTTGAATGCCCGAGATATTGTATTGTAACCATAAACCTACATTAATTAGGTATTTTGATGTTTATTTAAACTATGTTCAACCTAACTATCTCTATTTTAACAAATATAGAGAAAAAGACCATTAAATAAGCAATTTAACGTTTTGTTTCATCTTTAAACATTTCTTTTCTACTAATTTTACCTTCTTGGTATATTATGGATTTATAAAGGAGAATTATTTCATTGATGAAGAAAGAAAAAAAGAAACGTTTAATCAAGCCTTATGATCCCAACAAGAAAACTATCTTCAAAGACTTTAAAGCGTTTATTAGTCGCGGCAATGTCATACAGCTGGCCGTCGGTGTTATTATCGGTGCAGCTTTTTCAGCTATTATCAGCGCGCTTGTTAATCATATCCTGATGCCAGTCATTGGTTTAGCTGTAAACGGAGGGTTGGATAGTTTCTATACCATTCTTCCCAATAGTGTCTTATCTGATGTTCCTGGAGAAGGTGTTCTCGGAAATGATGGAAACTGGTATACTTCTTTAAGCAAAATTGATTGGGGGTTACTAATTAATGCTGTCATAAATTTCTTATTGATAGCCATTATTCTTTTTGCGCTAATTAAAACCTTCGCCGCTATTCAAAAAGCAAATGATGCCCAAAAGGCTAAATGGTTAGAAGCCCATTATCAAAAGCACCCTGAACTTAGACCAGCTCCAGTGGATCCAGGAATTCCTGAACCAACAGATCACGAAATTTTAAAAGAAATCCTGAGTGTTATAAAAGAACAAAAAGACATTCAAATGAAAAAATAGGGTTCCGTAATCATAAGAAAAGACGGGCCTGTTGAAAAGAAAGTGGATTTAAGTGGGCAACCAAAAAAATCCTCAATAAGCTGTAAACTTAAAAGTGGAGACCTCTCGCACATCAATACGAGGGGTCTTTTCTATCTCTCAAAATAAGCA
>JAEZUH010000069.1 GCA_023443485.1 Bacillota bacterium
CTGCTGAGCTCGCTTTCTATTCCAAAGCTACTACTGATATTGAATATCACTTTCCATTCGGATGGGGTGAAGTTTGGGGCATCGCTGACCGAACTGATTACGATTTAAAACGACATGCAACATACAGCGGCGAAGCGCTCGATTATTTTGATCCTGAAACCAATGAAAAATATGTGCCGTTTTGCATTGAACCTTCCGTTGGCTTAGATCGCTTGATTTTAATGACTCTATGCAATGCATATGAAGAAGAAGCTATCGGTGAAAATGATTCCCGAATTGTTATGCATTTAGTGCCTTCTTTAGCCCCATATAAAGTTGCCGTTTTACCATTAAGCAAGAAACTTGAAGAAAAAGCTCAAGAAGTCCAAAAGATTTTATCGACATACATGAGCACTGTTTATGATGATACAGGAAGCATCGGCAAAAGGTATCGGCGACAAGATGCAATTGGAACACCATATTGCGTCACTGTTGATTTCAATACTCTTGAAGATAGTTCAGTTACTATCCGTGACCGCGACACAATGCAACAAATTCGTTTGCAGATTAAAGACTTAGAGAAGTATCTCTCAGTGAAAATTTTCTATTAATTAAGGTAGCCATGGCAATTGAAGAAAATTTAATTAATGATGTATTAGACCATGCCGATATAGTCCAAGTGATATCGTCTTTTATTCCTGTTAATAAAAAAGGCAAGAACTATGTCGCAAAATGTCCTTTTCATGATGATACAAATCCTTCCATGAGTATTAGTCCTGAAAGGAAAATGTTTAAATGCTTTGTTTGTGGAACAGGTGGCTCTGCCATTTCGTTCGTGCAAAAATATCTTCATATTCCCTTCATTGAAGCCATGAAAAAGGTGGCGGATATTTCTGGATATCACGACGAACGTCTCGCTAAAAAACAGACCTATGTCAAACCAGAAGATCCTGAAAAAATACCTCTACTAAAATGCCTTAAAGACTTAACGCTTTATTATCAATATGCTTTGAATACTGCCGAAGGAAAAGAAGGACTTGAATACTTTAAAACTCGTAATCTAGATCATGCTATTCAAGAAAAATTTCTCCTCGGATATGCTTTGAAAGATGGCCAAGCCACCTGCCAATTTCTGATTGCCAAAGGGCATTCAGTCAAAACTCTTGAAGATGTTGGAATCGCGACATTAGTCAACGGAAACTATACCGATAAGAATCAGGGAAGAGCTATCTTTCCTATCTGCGATTCAGAAGGTCGTGTGGTCGGTTACAGCGCGCGGAGAATCGGAGATGGACCTGAAACCAAATACATCAATTCACCAGAAACACTTTTATTCCATAAAAGTAACATTCTTTATAACTATCATATCGCCAAGGAAAAAGCTCGCATTGCCAACTGCATATATGTCTGCGAAGGCTTTATGGACGTTTTCGCGCTTTCCAAAATCGGAATTGATAACGCTGTTGCTTTAATGGGAACTGCTTTATCGAGTGAACATATCGCTATGCTTCGCCTTTTAAATGTTGAGGTTCGGCTTTGCTTAGATGGTGATTTGCCGGGACAAACCGCCATGATGAAAGCAAGTAAGTTACTTCAAGAAGCTCAAATTCCTTGCATGATTGTCGATAATCAAGGCAGCACTGAAGATCCAGATGAAATACTTAACAACAAAGGACAGGATGCGCTGCGCTTTTACATTCAAAAATTGCTCAATCGCGTCGATTTTGCTCTTAAGTATTTTAAAAGGAGCAACCCCTTGAAAACCGTTGAACAAAAAAAGCAATTAATCAGTGAGTTCGTTCCAATTTTGCTCAGTATCAGAGACCAATTAGACTTAGATAATTATCTGCATCAATTATCTAGTGTCACTGGTTATGACATCGACAGTCTTCGTTCTTTATTAAAGCAAGTCCGTAATGAACAAGCCACAAAAAAACCAGAAGATATTATTCGCTCATTCCATCCTGAAAGAAAGGTCCTCCGCCGATTGGAAATGGCCGAGAGAGAATTTCTCTATCAAATGTTGCAGAATAAAGAAGCCATATCCTTCTACGAAGATAAACTGACCGGATTTTATGATGAAACTTATCGCCAAGTTGCAAATTATCTCGTTGACTACATGCAAAATCATGAAGGTCTTGAACCAGTAGACCTATTAGCTTCTATCGAGATGAGCGATTTGGAAAATAAAGATTTGTTAGTCAACGAAGTGACCACTCTTTACTTAGAGAAAACTCATCCTCAAAAGTGTGATCAACAATTGCTTAATAATTTATTAGAGGCTATCAATGACGAAAAAGAAAGAATCTTTGAAAAAGATATGCTCGAGCGATCTCTAGAAGGCAAATCGCAGCTTGAGCAAGCTCGTATACTCGCTGAATATAATCGTCGAAAAGCAAAAAAGAAAATATAAATCCTAAGGAGGAAATCATTATGGGAAGGAAACCAAAAGAAATCGTCGAAGTAACGGTGCAAGAAACCGAAAAAAGGAAACGCGGCAGACCCAAAAAAGAAGCTGAAACAGTTGAAACAAAAGCTAAGAAAGTTAAGAATGAGGCAAAGAAAAAAGATGATGAGGTCAAATCATTAGAAGAAGTCGAAACCGAACTCTTAAAAAAAGCCAAACTCACTGGTACAATTAGCCAAAGTGAAATATATGAACGCCTACAAGCCTACGAATTAGATGATGATGCCATCTCTGATTTAATGGAATTTTTTGCTTCTCAAGAAATTGAAGTGACAAGTGAAATAGATGAAGAAGAGGAAGAAGAAGACGAAGATTTAGATAAAATCGATGATTCTAAAATTAACTTAGAAGAGCCAATTGAAGATGATGATTTCTTTGTTAGTGATTCCGCAATAAAAGAAGAGGAAGAAGACGAAGAGATTGATGTCGATAATCTCAATATCTCTCTTGGTAGTGAAGTCAGAGTCAATGACTCAGTAAAAATGTATCTTAAAGAAATTGGTAAATTTTCCCTATTAAAACCCGAGGAAGAACCAATCATCGCCAAAAGAGCCGATGAAGGGGATGAAGATGCTAAGCAAGAATTAATCAATCGTAATCTCCGATTGGTTGTTAACATTGCCAAACATTATGTCGGTCGAGGAATGGCCTTTCTCGATTTAATTCAAGAAGGAAACCTCGGCTTGATGAAAGCCGTCGATAAATTTGACTATACCAAAGGTTATAAATTTTCAACTTATGCCACCTGGTGGATCCGTCAAGCCATCACTCGAGCCATTGCTGACCAGGCTCGTACGATTCGTATTCCCGTTCACATGGTTGAGACCATCAATAAAATGACCCGAGTACAAAGAACTCTAATTCAAGAATTAGGCAGAGAACCAACCGCTGAAGAAATTAGCGAAGCCTTAAATGGGGACTTATCTCCAAAACGTATTCGCGAAATTCAACGTATCGCGATGGAACCAGTTTCATTAGAAACACCAATCGGTGAAGAAGATGATTCACATCTTGGAGACTTTATCGAAGATAAAGAATCAGAATCTCCCACCGAATTTACCACACGACAACTCTTAAAAGAAGAACTTTATTCCATTTTAAAAGACCTTTCTGATCGTGAAGAAAGAGTTATTCGTCTTCGTTACGGGCTAGATGATAACCGTCCAAGAACACTTGAGGAAGTGGGACGTGAATTTGGCGTTACTCGCGAGCGAATTCGCCAAATTGAAGCCAAAGCAATCCGCAAATTGCGTCACCCAACTCGCAGCAAAAGACTTGGCGATTATAAAGGAAAAATCTAAGGAAATTGATGTGAATAAAAAGGATACTTTACCAACGATAAAAAAGAGAAGAGGAAGACCGCATCCTAGTCTTGAAGAAAAAATTCTTGGTCAAATTCCTGTCGGTCAAGAAAATATTTTTTCTTCACCCACCGAACCATCTATTGATTTTCGTGAAATCGAGCGACAAATCATTGGCAAATATCAAACCAAAGGTGAAATATTACAAAGCCAAATCGAAAACATAATAGCCTCATATCATCTTGGAGAAGATGATGTCGACAAATTGACCACATTCATCTTATCTAATTTTCAAGTAGTTGATGATAGTGAAGATGATGCATTCGATTTTCAAGATGAAGATTTAGTTCTCGAAGATAGCGATGTAGAAGATATCGCCAAGGATGTTGGTCAAATCACTGATTATCAAACTGATGAGCTAAAATCAACCGATTCAGTTCGTATTTATTTACGTGATGCCGCTAAATTTCCTCTATTGGACACCAAGCAAGAATTGGCCATTGCAAAGAGAATCTCTTCTGGTGACAAAGAGGCGAAAAATGAATTGATCAGCCATAACCTACGATTAGTAGTAAACAACGCTAAAAAATATATTGGGCGTGGTGTTGCTTTTCTCGACTTGATTCAAGAAGGCAATTGCGGATTGATGAAAGCTGTCGAGAAATTTGATTATACCAAAGGTTTTAAGTTTTCTACTTATGCCACTTGGTGGATTCGTCAGGCGATTTCGCGCGCCATTGCCGATCAAGCCCGCAACATTCGTTTGCCAGTTCATATCGTTGAAAGAATGAATAAAATTAATAAAGCTAAAACCACTTTCCTTAAAGAAAATGGTAGAGAACCAACCGCTGAAGAAATCAGCGCTGCTTTAAATGGATTACTATCCACCAAAGAAATTTTAGAAACTCAAAGATTAACGATGGATACCATTTCCATGGAACTTCCCATCGGAGATGAAAATGGCTCTCGTTTAGGTGATTTTTTGGAAGACAAAACCAGCGAATCTCCTAACGATTATGTCTCAAGAAATCAGCTGAGAGAAAAGTTGGATTCTATTCTATCCTCATTAAGTCCAAAAGAGGAAAGAATTATTCGATTGCGTTATGGTTTGGATGACAATCACTCGCGAACTTTAGAAGAGGTGGGACGTGAATTCGGCGTTACACGCGAAAGAATCCGTCAAATTGAAGCTAAAGCAATTCGCAAAATGAGAGCGAGCCAAAAGAATAATAAATATAACGATTATCAAGGAGGTTCATTATGATTAAACTTTCACTTCGATTGGAAACAATTCTCGAAATGACCCCCG
>JAEZUH010000087.1 GCA_023443485.1 Bacillota bacterium
TGTCCAATCAATGGCGGATTCATTTCGATCCCACAAGGCAACTGGCTATCTTAATAGTATCTATTTAAGACCCTTTAGTTTTGCGTCACCACATCGCTATGGTTTTGCTTTTTACGAATAAATAATAACAATGCAGAATATACTTGTCAACAAAACCTAGCATAAAAAGAAAAGGTCGCACATAAACTGGGGACCTTTCTAATAATTTTCGTATTGTAAGTATTGAAGTTATTCTTTTTTATCTTCAGAGCCTTTGCTCATTTCGGATAGTAATTGTTTACGAATGGCTTCTTTTTGCTCATCGCTCAGATCGCTTAATCCAATCTTCTTATTTGCCACTTTCTTAACATACCAGACGAGAGCTGTGATATTGAGCGCTAATAAGAGGAATAGGGGAAGAACGCAGCTTAGAAGGAAAACTGTTGGATTGGCTTGTAGATAGCCAATGAAGGTGCTGGTATCAATAGAAGAAGCGTTTTGCGGCATTGTAGCAAGCATGATAATGCTTGTCGTAAGAACAAATGCAGGAATAACAACATCTAAAACAATTCCACCGATAAGTAATATCTTTTTAGTTTTTGCATTCATATGTAAAATCTCCATTAGGATTTATCCATTAATTATACTATATCAGTTACACCACGAACTACAAATGTTATTTTTCTTATATTGAACTTATTTAGATATTTTTATGCCATAAATATGCAAACAAAATAAAGAAAAGCCTCGCGAAAAGGTGCGAGGCTTTGAATCACAATTGCTCTGAAAAGAGTGATTAGATGAGAGTGAATGTTGTGGAAATAGCTAATTCATCAATGGTAATAAGATTAGTGTAGACAAAAGCCTGGCCAGCACTGCTCAATAATGCACCATCAAAATAAATTCTCATATCAACACGAACACCTGCGCCACCAGCGGCTGCTGGAATAACAAGAGCGCCGGCACCTGAAGTGTTGAGTAAGGTTAATGTGTCTAATCCTGTGGTGAAATCGTTTGCATCTGGATCAAGTCCGGCTAAATTCAATGTCCCAACATAACTCCCTCTGGTATCAGGTCCACTATAAGGAGCAACAAAGAAAGCTACTGATAGAGCTTTGTGAGTGTCGGCAGTAACATCGACTTCATTATCAATTTCGACAGTGATTGACTTTGTTGTTTCAGGGGTGGTTCCATCGTAGGCAACACCAGCAGAAGCTAGATAAACGGTATAATCGATAAAATGAGTTGCACCGGCAGCACCATTAATAATAAGTGTCTCGCCTGATTCGGCTAAACCAGTTGCTGGGTCAACATCATCACCATTGGTGACATACTTAAGTATGCCATCCATCGTTGTTTCTGCAACACCCTCACCATCAGTTCCTTTATCGGTGCACGGATTTAAGGTTGCAAGTGCTCCAGCGCTAAAGTCAACTTCCCGGTTAAGATTAACAGTGTTGGCACGGCTGTTAGCAATAACAAGAGAGGCTGGTGATGCGGATCTGACATTCATTCCAAATGCAGAAACGATGTTGTTCGCGGCGAACCAAGCGACGGTTCCGGTAACACTAGCGGCTGTACTTAAACATAAGATAGCAAGTGCTGGTGCTAAAATTTTTGACTTTTTCATAATTGTTTAGTTATCCTTTCAAAATAACAAAAATCATTCAATATAATGCTTTTTATAATGAATGGACAATAAGATATGTCAATCAATAGAGGAGAATGGGATGTTCTCGTTCTATCTCTTGTACAAAATAAGTTTATATCTTATGTTTATTATTTGACAACACATTTTGTATTTATTTTGATATAGCCAATAAAAAAAGAGCGCCATTTTTATTTGGCGCTCTTATCGGTAAGGTAATTATTCTTTGCTTTTACGCTCTTTTTGTTGTCGTACATGCTAGCGTCAGCGCGAGCAAACAGCGAGACAAAGTCGTGATCAACATCGGGATTGTAATTCGCGTATCCACAGGCGATGGATGTATCTTCTTTTAAATCGGATGAACTAATATGAATTTCTTCAACTCGTTTTTTAAAAGAGGTGATGATGGCTTTTCGATTCTCATGATCTTCGCCAGTGAGGAATGTTGCGAATTCATCTCCGCCGATACGGAAGACATATCCATTCGGGAAAGACTCGCTTATCAAGGAAGCAGCCCGAGAAAGAAGCTTATCACCACATTCATGACCATAATTATCATTGATTTGTTTGAGACCATTAACGTCAAAGACGACTAGAGTGAAATCGAAATTGGCTTTTCTGGCTTTTTCCATCAAATTGGAAATCATTCTTTGATAGGCATTATTGTTTTTCATGCCAGTCAGACTATCGATATCTCTTTCTTGCTCTGCATTATATCTAAGGACGATGTCTTTAATGCGGATGTGGTTGACATAGAGACAGATGAGAATACTGACAATACCAAAGACAATACCAACATATAAATCAGGGTATAGAGACACATTATTGTTTTGGATGAGCAAAATTATTACAACAAAGGATATTGTGGATGCAAGAATAAGCAAACAGAACCGGTATGGACGATCAATGCATAAGACAGCAATCGCAGTAATAATCGCACAGTAGGTCCCAATATTGCGGTCAAGAGAGGCGGAAAAGCCTTGGTACATTACCACTCCGAGTAGAACAACGGAGCTGATATATATTAAGGGTTTAAACAAAACTGATTGAGGCTTAATAACTGTGAAAAGTAGTATCTCCAATAAAAGGAAGTAGGCCACCAGAATAATGTACCCAGGAACATATGATTTTAGAGAGGGAATAATAGCGGTGATAATGAAGGCAATTAAAAAGATAACTTCAAGAGCCAAAGCGGAGAATTTCCAGACTTTGTGATTCTCTTCTGCAATGGATGCCTTAACTTTGTTAAAATCACTTTCAGAAACTCCACCAAAACGTAGAAAGCCAATTAATTTACTTTTTCTCATAAGCATAAAAATTTGTTTGTTTATCTAGCAGTATAAATGAAATACGTAGTGTTTCAAATAACAAGATAAATAAATCAAAACTCAACTTCCTTTCTAATTATAGATTATCAATATATTTCTTTCGTTTCTCCTGATATTCCTCTTCGGTAATCACCTCACTGTCACGGAGTTCTTTTAGTTCTTTTAATTTCTGAGCGGATGATCCTAAAACATCGTTTGAAATTATTGGTGCAGATGTTTGGTCTATTGGATGAAGAAGTAAGCTATTTTCTTTAGCGCCCGTTACAGCGGTAATTGCGTATAGAAGGAACACAACACCTCCGATGGTGCCAAAGATTCCACAGAAAGTTAAAAGGGAGAAAACAAATAGAGGGTCGCTGCCGGTTGTTGCCATCGTTACCAAAGATGTCAATCCAGTAAAAAAGAATGAGAGAATTGTTAATGCTCCAATGATAATGAGCATGATTCTGAATGTAGAATAATCACCTTTCTTGAACATGAAAAGCGCCAATATACCAGTCACAAGAGTCGAGATGATAATAATGACAGCGAGTATGCTAGATAAACTGAAACCAGTAAGGACAAGATCAAAAATTCTGATAATGTTGAGAAAAATAGTTAAATAGACGATTATTGTTTGTATTGCCTTTCCTCGATTTGATGCACTAATGGATTGGATTAATGAAATAAGAATGATGAAGAAAGAAAAGCCACTGACTGCGCAATACAAAACATAAGGAATACTATTTGTAAAACGCAACGATATGCAACTAGCAATAAATAAGAATAGTTGGGCGAGGGCAAATCCAAGTAAAGCAAAAATGATAAGTTTATTGTTTTGATTATACTGAAGACCGTTATATTTTGAAGATGGTTTTTGGTAGTTATCTTGAGATTTTTCTTGGGCACAAGTTTCACAAATAATGGCGGAGTCGTCATTTTCTGCCCCACAGTTTGAACATTTCCACATATATTTTCTCCTTTGTTTTTAATGTTAATCAGCAAGAATCAACTTATATAATTCAAATAATGTTTTATTTCCATCTTGGTCGCAAGAAGATGAATGACCATCCTCATTCCAAGTATTGTTCACTGAGTCATAGGTTCTTTGATAAAAGGATACATACGTTCCTTCAATTGATAGAGAGGTTCCATAAATCACTGTATCTTCTCCCAAAGTGGCTACTTTATAGGTAACATCTTCAAGTGTGGGATTATCGACTAAGGCGATATCTGTGTTAATCGGT
>JAEZUH010000028.1 GCA_023443485.1 Bacillota bacterium
GTTCATCAATGGAGTCTATAAAACCAAAAAATTCTGTCTCATTGTTTCCATTTTTGAAGCCAAAAAAATACTTGAGTTAGCCAAAAGCAACTCCCAATTTGTCACGCGTTTAATTCTACTTACCGCCGACCCGCTTGAAATTGGAAAGAGATATCGTTTGAGCCGTCACGTCCACCCACGCTGCTTCATTCAAAAAATATCCCTTGAGAAAGCCATTGATCTTGATATTAAGGAAAGAAACACTCTTTTCCAAGATGCTGATATTTATATTGATACCACCTCTTTGAGCATCAAAGCTTTTCGCTTTAAGCTCTATAACCGCTTATCAAACCATATCGGTGATAATATCACGACCATTTCGTTTATTTCCTTTGGGTACAAAAATGGAACTCCTTTAGATCTCGATATGATATTTGATGTTCGTGACATTCCTAACCCCTACTGGGTTGATGAACTCAAATCTTTGAATGGTCTCGATGAGCCCGTCGTTAATTATATGAAATCATTTCCTGTTACTCAGGAAATTATCGATAACATTGTTAAATTTCTTGAATTCCATCTTGAATGCGTTCAAAAAACTGGCCGACCAATTTATAATATCGGCATTGCTTGCAGTGGTGGTCAGCATCGGTCGACTTATGTCGCTGATTATCTAACTAAACATTTCAAAAAACAGTATAAAACGGAGGTTTTTCATCGCGATTCCCCTGAATTGAATGAAGAAAATGTATGAGAACAACCCAATCCTTTACTCAAAAAGTAAAAGATGAAATATGTCAAAATCAGTATGATTCTAAAGAGAGGTTAAGAGCCCTTCTTTCGGCGTACATTCGCATAAATGGGTCAGTCATTTTTCAGCAGAAGCAAAGCCTTTTATCTTTAGAAACGGAAAATGCTAAAATTGCAAAGTTTATTTATCAATCGATCAATCAGTTATATGAAGCTGATGCACATCTGACTTTCTATAAGAATCAACGTCGAAAAACAACCTATGTCATTACGGTGAAGGAAAAATCTGAGCAGATTGTTGAGGACTTAGAAATATCATTTTTTGAAGGAAAGATATCAAAAAACATTGTCGCGAATGATGCTAGTATCGCTGGATATCTCGCCGGAGCCTTTTTAGCATCCGGTTCGATTAATTCTCCTATGACTTCCAATTATCATTTGGAAATATCCCTCAATAGTGAGAACTATGCGAAATGGATGTCTCATCTCTTCGCTCGCTATAAGAACAGCAATATTGAACCAAAAGTCATCTTTCGAAGAGACAAATATGTCATCTATTTTAAAAAGAGCGACCAAATCGCTAATTTCCTTATTATTATTGGAGCGGTGGAAGCCTGCATGGAGTTTGAAAACATTCGCGTTGATCGCGATTTCGCAAATAACTCAAATCGTTTGACCAATCTAGACACCGCTAATATGAGCAAGATTTACGAGACTGCTCAACGTCAAATCAATGAAATCAAAATCATTGATGCTCGACTTGGTCTATCCAACATCGCCAATGAGAAAATACGTTTACTATGCGAAATTAGATTAGAAAATGATGCCGCTTCTTTGCAGGAATTGTCCGCTTTACTGTCGGAGAAGATGAATAAAATCATTACTAAAAGTAATGTTAATCATCTATTCCGCGCCATTCACCAACTATTTGAGAGGATAAGCGGATGACTTCTTTTGAAATGTTGGGTAAAAGAATTCGTGTTCTTCGCTTAAAAAGGGGGTGGAATCAAGAAGCCCTCGCTTTTGAAGCGCATGTTAACAAAAATTATATCTCTGATCTAGAAAGAGGAATGCGAAATCCATCCTTAACTATTCTAAGAAAAATTTCCCATGCTCTTGAGATATCTCTTTCCGAATTATTTATTGGAATTGATTAATTGACTAATTCATTATTTTTTGTCAGCGAAGGCTCCCTTTTAAGGGGTTTAATCATTTCACTTGAAAATGAAATTATATATAGTTTATACTATATCACGCAAGCGAAGGAGGACATTATTGTATGTCAGTAAAAGTTGCAATTAATGGATTCGGTCGTATCGGCCGTTTAGCGTTCCGTCAAATGTTTGGTGCCAAAGGTTATGAAATTGTTGCTATCAACGATTTAACTTCACCCAAAATGTTGGCGCATTTATTAAAATATGATACAGCCCAAGGTGGATATGCCGGCTATATCGGTGAAAATCTTCACACAGTCGATTTCAAAGAAGCAGTCCTTGCTGAAGATGGCAAAACTGTTGTTGTTCCAGGAAGTATTACCGTCGATGGTAAAGAAATCATCGTTTATGCGATGCCAAACGCCGCTGATTTACCTTGGGGTAAGTTAGGCGTCGACGTCGTCTTAGAATGCACTGGCTTCTATACCACTAAAGATAAAGCTCTCGCTCACGTTAAAGCGGGTGCTCGTAAAGTTGTTATCTCTGCCCCAGCTGGCAAGGATCTCCCAACCATCGTCTATGGTGTTAACGAAAAGATTTTAACCAAAGAGGATACTGTTATCTCAGCGGCCTCTTGCACAACCAACTGCTTAGCCCCAATGGCCAAAGCATTAAATGATTTTGCTCCAGTTCAATCTGGCATCATGACTACAGTCCATGCTTATACCGGTGATCAAATGATCCTCGATGGCCCACACAGAAAAGGCGACTTACGCCGCGCTCGTGCTGGTGCTGCCAACATCGTTCCAAACTCCACTGGTGCTGCTAAAGCAATCGGCTTAGTCATCCCAGAATTAAATGGTAAACTCGTCGGCTCAGCTCAACGCGTTCCTGTGACTACTGGTTCAACAACCATCCTAGTCGCCGTTGTCAAAGGTAAGGATATCACTCCAGCCGGAATCAACGCCGCTATGAAGGCTGCTTCCAATGAATCATTCGGCTATACCGAAGATGAAATCGTTTCAAGCGATGTCATCGGTATGAAATACGGCTCACTCTTTGATGCCACTCAAACATTGGTTACTAAAATCGCTGATGATTTATACCAAGTCCAAGTCGTGTCATGGTATGATAACGAATTCTCATACACCACCCAAATGGTCCGTACGATTAAATTCTTCTCAGAAATTCGCTAACTGAAGTCGTGCTCAGGGTTTAGTTACCCGGTGTGACCCAATCTAATTGGCACCTGTGGTTATACATAGGTGCCTCTTTCATAAAAAAGGAGACTTATTATGTTAACAGTCGAAAAAATGCAAGTTAAAGGTCTACGCGTTCTCGTTCGTGTCGACTTTAATGTTCCATTAAAAGGAGGGGTAATCCGCGATGATAATCGCATTGTTGCCGCTCTTCCAACCATCAAAGAATTGATGAAAAAAGGTGCCCGTGTCATCTTATTCAGCCATCTTGGCAAAGTGAGACACAAGGAAGCCCCAGAAATTATTGAAGAGGATAAAAAGAAAAACGATTTAGCCCCCATCGCTGTTCGCCTTGGTGAACTGCTCGCTAAACCAGTTAAGTTTGTTCCATTCACTCGTGGGGAAGAATTAACTAAGGCTGTCGCTGAATTAGCTGATGGTGAAGTTCTTCTCATGCAAAATACCCGCTATGAAAAGGGCGAAGAAAAAAACAGTCCTGAGTTAGCTACAATTTGGGCTGATTTAGCGGATGCTTATGTCATGGATGCTTTCGGTTCTGCTCACCGAGCCCACGCTTCAACTTATGGTGTTCCTGAAATCTTGAAGAGCGAAGGAAAACCAGTTGCCTGTGGATATCTCGTCGAGAAAGAAGTCGCCAACTTAACACGCTGTGTCCACGTTTCCGAAAAGGATCGTCCATACATTGCCATTCTTGGTGGTTTAAAAGTATCGGATAAGATTAAGGTTATTGATGCCTTACTCGATAAATGTGACAAAATTCTCATCGGTGGAGCCATGGCCTTTACTTTTCTTAAAGCTCAAGGGAAGAAAGTCGGACTTTCACCTGTTGAAGATGATCAATTAGAATATGCTCGCACTTGTTTAGCAAAGGCTAAAGGTCGCATTGTTTTACCAGTTGATAGTGTCATCGGTGATGCTTTCTTACCTGAAGAACGTAAAACTGTTCAAGTTGTTAGTGTCAATGATATTCCTGATGAATTCGAAGGTTTGGATGTCGGTCCTGAAACTGATAAAATATTCGCTAGCCATATCAGCAAAGCAAAGATGGTTTTCTGGAATGGACCAATGGGAGTTTTTGAGCAACCAGAATTCCAAAAAGGAACCATTGCCATTTGCAAAGCTGTCAAAGCTCTCGATGGAAAAGCTTTCACCGTCTGTGGTGGAGGAGATTCCGCCGCTGCAATAAAGCAATTCGGATATGACAAAGATTTCTCTCACGTGTCAACCGGAGGCGGCGCCTCTTTAGAGATGATCGAAAACGATGGTCATCTCCCAGGAATTGATATTCTCGGCTAAGCCTTATGAGAAGAAAATTATTACTCGGCAATTGGAAGATGAATAAACTTGCTAGCGAAGCAAAAGAATTTGCCATTGCAAGTCGTCCACTCGTCCAGAAAGCTGTCTTAAATAACATCGATTTAGGCGTCGGTCCAACTTTTCTATCTTTAGCGAGTGTCAAAGAACACGCTGCTAAAGAGATGATTGTTGCTGCGCAAAACGTTCATTTTGCTCCCTCTGGAGCCTTTACTGGAGAAATATCCATTCCTATGCTTGTGGAATATGGTATTTCGTGGGTCATTATTGGTCACTCCGAAAGAAGAACCTATGATCACGAGACAAGCGAGAAATGCAATCAAAAGATTGCCGCTTTGCTTGAACACCATATGATTCCTGTTTACTGTGTTGGTGAAACACTGGCGGAATTCGAAAATGGCCAAACCAAAACAGTGGTCGCGGAAGCTCTTCGCGTTGGCTTAAAAGGTTTTAGTGCTGAACAAGTAAAAGATCTTGTTATCGCCTATGAACCAATTTGGTCCATTGGCACAGGCAAAAATGCTTCTATTGAAATCGCTGAAAATGTCTGCCACTTCATTCGCGAAATCTTAGCGGAATTATTTGGCGATGTTTCAGAAAAGATTAGAATTCTCTACGGTGGATCAGTTAAACCTGAAAATATCAGAGCCTATTTATCTTGCCCGAATATTGACGGAGCTCTCGTGGGAGGTGCATCCTTGAAAATTGACTCTTATGAGGCTCTTTTAAACAATATTATCTAAGGAGAATTTTATGAACGAAGGATTCTACAATAAACCCGGAAGTTTTACTTCCAATTCCCAAGTTGATGTTCGCTCATCTTCCTTTTTATCGAGAGTATATGGGTATATGGCGGTTGGCATTTTTATTTCTGCTATCGTCGCTTTTGCGGCAGCCTTTGGCTTTCAAGCCTGGTTTGCTTCCAATCAATCGGAAACGGCATATATGACCTATCTCTATGTTTTGATTGGCTCTTTTGTTGGCTTACTCATTACAAGCATTGTAATTAGCATTGTTTCTCTACGTGGCAAGCACAGCATCATTATTCCGGCCATTATCTACTCTGTTTTAATGGGAGTGGTGTTTTCGGAATTTGTTTTGTTTGTGCCTTTCTATATTGTGGGAACGGCTTTTGCCATCACGGCGATGACTTTTGGAATCATGTATTTCATTGGAAAAGTGGTAAAAAGAAACCTTAACTGGCTGGGAACTCTCGGCTATGGGCTATTGATGGGAGCTTTTATGCTTTCAATCTTCTTCTTAATTTTATATTTTGTTGCCCCGGGTGCCTTTGATTGGATGTACGTCCTTATTGATGGGGCCATCTTCATCGCCATGCTTTTAATTACTATGTATGATGTATGGCGTATCCAACAAATTGCCAATCGTGGTGGGGAAAGCAGCAATCTCGCTTTATACTGTGCTTTCTCTTTATATGTTGATTTCATGTATATCCTGATGAGATTAATCTTCATTCTTGTAAGAATCTTTGGCTCATCACGAAGATAGACCAATTATTAATATAGAGTAAAGGTCAGGCAACTGTCCTTTTAAATTTTTATGCGCGCGTGCGCGTATTAACAATTATTTTAATTGTAGCGCGTGTTACGCGCGCGTGAACTAACCATTTTTCAGCAATAAAATTATTTTTGAAAAAAAGTGCACAAAGTGGTTGACTAAGTTTTATCGCCGAGTTATTATATCAAAGCGTGAATTGGGGAGACCTAAAAAATATTACTATGTAATAGCATAGTGATGCACGCAAACTGATCTTTGAAAACTAAACAGATGTACAAACACAAAAACGTCAATTTAAATTTTTTAAATTAAAAAAACAAACCAGATAATAAATATTGAACTAGAATACAAACTTTGAGAGTTTGATCCTGGCTCAGGATGAACGCTGGCGGCGTGCCTAATACATGCAAGTCGAACGAGGGTAGCAATACCCTAGTGGCGAACGGGTGAGTAACACGTAGGTAACCTG
>JAEZUH010000031.1 GCA_023443485.1 Bacillota bacterium
TGCAACGTCAAACTACAATTGCAAAAACAGAAGAAATCCAAAGAAAATGGTATGTCATTGATGCAACCGACAAACCATTAGGTAGATTAGCCTCACAAGTCGCTCAGGTGTTAATTGGTAAAAATAAGCCAATCTGGACTCCAAACGTTGATTGCGGTGATTATGTCATCATTATCAATGCCGAGAAGGTTGGATTATCGGGCGATAAACTTCACACCAAGAAATATTTCAATGTTTCTGGTTTCGCCGGTGGACTCCGTACGAGAACTGCCGAAGTCATGATCAACAAATATCCTACTGAAATGGTTGAAAGAAGTGTCCATGGAATGGTTCCAAAAGGTCGCTTAGGTCGCCAAATTGAGAAAAAGTTATTTGTCTATGCGGGATCTGATCACAAACACGATGCTCAAAAACCAGAAGTTCTTGAGCTAAAATTCTAGGAGGAAATTGAATTATGGCAAAAAAAGCTGATCTTCAATATTACGGAACAGGTAGAAGAAAATCTTCTATCGCTCGCGTATTTATTACTTCTGGAACCGGTAAAGTCGTTGTTAATGGGAAAGATGTCAATGAGTATATGCCTTACGAGACATTAGTTACTGATTTGAAACAACCTCTTACCCTTACAGAAACCGTTAGCAAATACGATGTTCGTGCTGACGTTAAGGGCGGTGGATTCACTGGACAAGCCGGTGCAATTCGCCTCGGAATTGCCCGCGCTTTATTAGAAGCCGGTGTCAATCGTTCTACCTTAAAAGTCGCTGGAATGCTCACTCGTGATTCTCGCTCTAAAGAGAGAAAGAAATACGGTCTTAAAGCCGCACGTAGAGCTCCACAATTTAGCAAACGTTAATCGTTTAAGAAGTTTGAAAAGGAAGGGTTGCCTTCCTTTTTTTCTTTCGTTTTATCCTTTGATTATTGTCGCTCGTGTTTGATTGACAAATCAAGAAAGAAATATCGTTGATTTTTAAAGAACGCTATTGTATATTATTAACGCTGTCTTTTAGAAGACATGGGCCCATAGCTCAGTTGGTTAGAGCGCGCCCCTGATAAGGGCGAGGTCGATAGTTCAAGTCTATTTGGGCCCACCAAACGACAAATTCCGCTTAAGGCGGTTTTTTTCTTTTTACCCTTTTTATTGATAAAAATATTGCATTGAGCATAATCTTCTTGTAGACTTTACGCATTATCTCGGAAAGGAAATAAATATGAAAAAATTAAATTTCATTATTCTTGCCGCCGCCCTCATTGGAATGACTGCTTGTGATGCTGGTACTGATGGTGGTGAGAAAAGTTCATGGTCTGATGCTGAAAAAGCTCTCTTAACAACCTACGCGTATGGCGAGGATGTTCCCTTTGTTTATTTTGAAGGAAACGCAGAAATGGTTTATGACGAAGACTATGGCTGCTTGTCTGTTAGTGGTGGTCAAGCGACCGCCGCAGAATTAGAAGCTTATGCTACAATTCTTGATTCTTATGGTTATGTTGGAGGATATGATGAAGAAAACCTCATCTATGACTTCATCGCCGAAGTAGCCACTGAAGATGGAACTCGTTACATCGAACTTCAGTTCTATTGCCTTAATGAAGCTGAAGAATTTGCTGAATCAGGCACATTCTGGCTCGACATCTATGATCCATATTTCTATGCATGGGCTGATATGCCTTTGTCTGATATTATGGAAACATTCGCCGTTCCTACTTCAACCGTCGTTCCAGGATTTGTTGGCGCATCTTATTTTGATTTAGTAATGGATTATTACCTATTTGGCTATGATGCTCTTGTTGTTGATGCCTTTGGAGTCAATGCCACAAATTGCGA
Organism: Bacillota bacterium; assembly: GCA_023443485.1. Lineage (GTDB taxonomy): Bacteria > Bacillota_I > Bacilli_A > RFN20 > CAG-826 > JAAYDH01. The sequence goes on from JAEZUH010000031.1 coordinate 1,823, forward strand.
AGCAAGTTATGAAACTGTTTTGGAAGCCGCTTCTTGGACAGTCGAATATGTCGTCGATGAAGAAAACGGAAACTTCTATAACGCTGTTTCTCCTGCTGAAGATTTAGGCATTCAATTCTTCTATGTTCCTGCTATTGAAGCTTTGGAAATTTGGATTATTGGCGCTACTCCTGAAGTTGAAGGCGAGGAAAATGTCGTATTCCCAACCTCTCAAATGAACACATATGTTGTTGATGTTCTTGGAGTAACTGGTGTGACTGTTCCTGGATTAAACAGCAGTCTTGGCGCAATTTTCACCTACATGGCGTTAGTTGATGATGCGGACTTTGGAACCTGCTTCTATGTCTACTCTGTTGATAACGGAACTCCTGGAAGCAACTCTTTAGAAGATGCTTATAAAGCATTGCTTGAAGGTGCCTCTTGGGTTAACACCAATGATTCCGAATACACATACGAAGAATATGGATATTTCTACGCTGACGCATCAGCTAAAATTGAAGTTCAATTCTATAGTTACGATGGGTATTTCCAACTTTGGGTTTACGCTCTTTAATATTTAGTTAATAACACGTAGAAAACTATTCGCTTCGCGGCGAGTAGTTTTTATTTGTTGATAAACAAAATGCCATTTGCTAGTATAAATAAGCGCGAAATATCGGACACTTAGTTCAGCGGGAGAACGCTTCCTTCACACGGAAGAGGTCACAGGTTCAATCCCTGTAGTGTCCACCAGAAAATATTGCCTTCTTAGCTCAATTGGCAGAGCAACTGATTTGTAATCAGTAGGTTGTTGGTTCGATTCCGATAGAAGGCACCATTTAAATAAAATTACCCCAAGATATTGGACTCCTCGGATCACAATAAAATGGGGTTTTATTTTCGATGCAAATCAACTAGATAAAGAGAGTTACACCGGCTTTTTCTGACTCTGCTAGATAAGTGGCGACTCCGGCGTATTCGATGCCATCGATAAGTTCTTCTTTGTGAATTCCCATCACATCCATGCTCATCGTGCAGGCAATAAATTTTACTCCAGCTGCTTTGGCTTGAGCAATTAAATCGGGTAATGAATCGACATTCTTCTTCTTCATTACGGATTTCATCATCCTCGCACCCATACCTCCAAAGTTCATTTTGGAAATTGGCATCTTTTTCGGGCCTCTTGGCATCATGGCACCAAACATTCTTTCAATGAATGATTTCTTGACCTTGACCTTGCGATCTTTACGGAGTAAATTAAGACCCCAAAAGGTGCAGAAAATGGTGACATTTTTGCCCATTGATCGGCTACCTTGAGCGATGATCATCGAAGCCATAGCTTTATCCATATCACCGCTGAATAAAACAATCGTGGTATTTTCGTTTTCTACAGTTTTTGGTGAATCCTGAATTGAACCTTTGCGAATGATGGCGGTATAGCCTTCCTTTGTCGCTTCTTTTTTTAAAAGTGTATTGCCAGTGGTCGCGCACCATTTTTCAACATCGCTGAAATATCCGCTATCAGTGGCAACAACTTTGACAATTTCGCCTTCTTTTAGTTTTTCAATAGCTCGATAGGTCTGCATAATAGGTCCTGGACATTGAAGACCACAGGCATCGATAAAGACTTTAACATCCTCTTCTCGATAGTTGGTGCTAGTTGAAGGTTCTTTGGCGGAGATAACTCGATTTTCCGGATTGTGTAACTCTTCCTGATGATTGACTTGATGGAGAGTCTTATAAACTTTATATCCTCCGAGGAGATTGTGAACATTGGTGTAGTTGTGATTGACAAGTACTCTAATAAATAGATAAGCCGTTTGCCCCACATTACAGTAGACGAGAATTGGAATATCTTTATCTTTGGGTAGTTTATCGAGATTATCACGTATTCCGACATAAGGAATATTAACGGCCCCTTCGATATGGCCAATGCTATATTCTAAAGGTGTCCGGCAATCGATAATCAATGATTTATTTTTGCGAAAATCCTCCAATTGTTTCTGATTGATGACACCAAACTCTTTTTGCATCATATTGCTACCGACATAGCCCGCGATGTTAATGGGATCTTTTGCAGAACCAAATGGTGGAGCATACGCTAATTGAATATCTGGCATATCAAAGATGGTGAGATTACCTTTGATTGCAGTTGCGATAACATCAATTCGTTTGTCGACACCTTCTTTGCCTATTACTTGTGCGCCAAGAATATTGCCAGTTTTTGGGCTGAATAATAATTTAATGACAATATCACTAGCCCCTGGATAGTAGCCCGCGTGATTGGAGCGGGTAACCATCACGGCTCGATATTCAACTTCTTTATTTTCGAGAGTCTTTTGATTGTTGCCAGTGCTCGCGATGGCGAGACCGAAGACTTTGACAATAGAGGTGCCAAGGCTACCATCATATTTGACATCCAATCCATTAATGTGATCAGCAACTAAACGAGCTTGGCGATTAGCTGGCCACGCCAGTGGGATAGCTGTCGGAGTGCCATCGATAAAGTCTTTCACTTCAATTGCATCTCCCACCGCATATACATCGGGTATGACTTTATCAGTCGCTGCATCGATAGTTTGAAGAAAATCATTCGTTAAAATATGGCCCTTGGGTTCAACTTTTAATCCACCGGAAATGGCTAGATGTGATTCCGGGCGTACACCGACCGCCATGATTATTAAATCTGTTTCGACAACAAGACCACTTTTTAACAAGGCAGTCTTCCCATTATTTTTTATCTCTTCTACTGTATCTTGGAGATATACTTGAACGCCGTTAGCCTCCAGTTCGCTCTGAGCCATCTTTGCCATCTCAAAATCGAGAGGAGGAAGAACTTGATCAGCAAGGTCGACGATTGTCACATTTATTCCTCTTTCGACAAGATTTTCTGCTAGCTCAATGCCGATGAAACTGCCGCCAATTACAAGAGCAGATTTTACTTTTTCTTGGTTAATGAAATTAGATATCTTGTCAGTATCATTCAAATTTCTCAATGAAAAAACATTGTGAGCTGTTTCAACGCCAGGAATAGTAAGCCAAATTGGCACAGTACCCATGGAAAGTATCAATTTATCATATGATTCTTCATATGTGTGGCCTGTTTTGACTTCTCTAACGGTTACTTTTTTCTTTTTGACATCAATAACGATGACTTCCGAAAAAGTACGAACATCAATATTGTGATTCTTTCTAAAAGTTTCTGGTGTCTCTACCAGCAATCTCTCACGGTTGGCAATTACACCGCCAATGTAATAAGGGAGGCCACAGTTAGCAAATGAAATGTGCTCGTCTTTTTCAAAGATGATAATTTGATCTTCATCGCTGAGCCTTCGGGCTCTCGCTGCTGCTGTCGCGCCACCAGCCACACCACCGACAATAAGAATTTTCTTCATATTCTCTATCTCCATCAGTTCATATTTTGATTTTATCACACACACTTTTATCAGTGTTGATAAAGGCGCTTATTTAATTATTTAGCTATTTTCGTCTCATAAAATTTTTTCCTAAAATGCAAAATAATTTATCTTTCTCACTTTTAAATGTGCTTGTTTGTATTAAAACCATTTTTCAAGTTAAACTTATATTACTGAGGTATTTATATGAAAATATTTATGATTGGCGGAACCGGATTGCTTGGTAGTCAAGCCGCTGTTGAGTTGATTAATAGAGGTCATCAAGTTGTTTCAGTCGCATTGCCCGGCATTCCTGTCGGTGCTGAACTTCCAAAAGAGATGGAACTTCATGAGGGCAACTATTTAGAAATGAAAGATGAAGAAATCGTTGCGCTGATGAAAGGATGCGAAGGTTTTATTTTCGCTGCCGGAATTGATGAAAGAGTAGAAAGCGCGCCTCCAATTTATGAGATGTTTAAAAAGTACAATATCGATGCTTTGGAAAGACTATTAAAATTAGCAAAGGTCAATGGCGTCAAGCATACTGTTATTTTAGGTTCCTATTTCTCTTATGCGGCAAAGAAATGGCCAAAGATGAAACTGACCAAATACCATCACTATATCCGTTCACGAATCGATCAAGAAAACATGGCGTTATCTTATGCTGATGGCAATTTCGATGTCGCCGTTTTAGAACTTCCATATATTTTTGGCACCCAAAAAGGAAGAAAACCGGTTTGGGTTTTCCTTGTTGAAATGATTAGAGGTATGAAAGATAAGACATTTTACACTAAAGGTGGAACAACGATGGTGACTGTTAAACAAGTCGGCGAAGGTGTTGCGGGAGCTCTCGAAAAGAACAAAGGCGGAAACGCCTACCCATTTGGATACTACAATCTGACATGGGTAGAATTCTTCAAGCTCGTGCATAAGCATATGGATCTGCCTGAAACTCGGCCAGTCGTTACCATTCCATCTTTCCTTACCCTGCCTACGATGGCTAAGATAGAAAAGGAAAGAAAAAGACACAATATCGAAGGTGGTCTTAACATGGTTAAGTTCCTTAAACTTCAAACCACCAATTTATTTATTGACAAAGATGAAGGCGCGACTTACCTGGGAGTCCAACCAGATGACATTGATGCCGCGATTGGAGAATCAATAAAATTATCAATTGATATCGTTGATAAGAAAGCCACTGATATCGTTGACATGAAGAAAGAATAATCTTTGTAAATCGACTCACCTAAAGTAAAAAACCAAGAGTGAGTCTTTTTTCTTACTTTTCCTAAGACCACCCTATTCTTTTAAGAATAAACATTTGTAATTATTTCTATTCTTTTCTAAAATATCTTTATGCAGCTATGGCGGAACTGGCAGACGCGCTAGACTTAGGATCTAGTGGGGCAACCCGTACAGGTTCGATTCCTGCTAGCTGCACCAAAGGATATTAATCATACCAAGGTGAAACAAATCACATTGGTATGTTAGAATTAAAAAATGGATACAAACGAAGAATTAGAAAAAAAGGTTGAGCAAGTCGCTGCCGACGACAATCTTAATGACAAAAAGAAAAAGAAAAAAGGTGTCATTAAGAATGTTTTCTATCTTTTGTTTGTAATTGCAGTAACCATCGGTTCAATTGTCGTTGCTCTTTACCAAAATTTTAATGAAATTATTCATCAACTCGCTACTTGTGATTGGCGATGGCTACTAGTTATTTTTGTTATCATGCTATTGGCGATATTAATTCGCTCATTCGCTCTTTTTTGTTTTGCGCGACTATACACTCGAGATTATCATTACTACCAAGGTCTTGCTGTTGATCAGATTGGAGTTTTCTATAACGCTGTTACTCCAACTTCTAGTGGTGGTCAAGTTATGCAAGCCTACACTTATAAAAAGCAAGGCATTGCGATATCCTCGGCTGTCTCAATCATGGCGATGTATTCTATTATTTTTCAGGGTGTTTTGATTGCTTATGGTATTCTCGCCTTTATCGTTAAATATGATGCTATTAATAGTATCGGTTCTATTAAGTTTCAAATTGCTGATTGGGCGTTTGATTTGCCAATTTGGCCATTGACTATTCTCGGCTTTTTGTTAAATCTCAGTGTAATTAGTATTGTCTTATTAATGGGTTATTGGAAGGGATTTCATAACTTTGTTATGGGACCAGTAATTTCCTTTTTCGCTAAAATTCGTATCATAAAAAATCCAGATAAAAAACGAGAGAGCTTAAGAGTTCAAGTTGAAAACTTTAAAATTGAAATGCGAAGGCTGTTTTCTAATATCCCTTTTACCATTTTGATTTCCTTATGCTTTTTTGCTTTGTTAACTTTAAAAGATTCTATCCCTTATTTTGTTGGAATGGCTCTTGGAAACTTATCGACATCCGCAAACTTTTGGGATGCCGTCTTCTTAAGTAACTATCATCAAATGGTGACTGGTTTAATTCCGACCCCTGGTTCAGCCGGAGTATCCGAATACTTTTTTGCCCGTTTATTTGTTACATCTGGGCCAACTGCTGAAAATAGTTTCTATTTCAATGAAGGCAGTGCTGAATCTATTTTACAAATCTTTAATTCTGGTGGTGTGACGATGCAACAAGCCATAGCCAAAGCCAATAGTATTGCCAGCAATTCCTTATCTTCTGCCGCTCTACTTATTTGGCGATCTATCACATTTATTATTCCTGTCTTTGTATCGGGCTTGGTTACGGCATTTTATCGTGCTTCACCCAAGGATGAAATTGATACAGTGCCTAACCGAGAGACCTTTGTCACTCTGCAAAGTCAAACAATGGTAGAACGTGCCGAAAATATGGCCACAATGTTGGAAACCTCAAAACTAAAACGTGAAGAGATACTCAAAGCCTTAAGGGGTGGCCCAAAAATCAAAAAGAAAACTGCTCAGAAAAGCGCCAAGATAAAACATACTTTTGATGATGTTAATATTGATCATGAGGATGATTCGCTTTAATGAAAATCGCATTGTTAACGGATACCTATCCCCCTTTTATCAATGGTGTTTCAACCTCATGTTACAACTTGGTTCAAATTCTAAAAAAACATGGTAATGAAGTTCTCGTAGTTACGCCGCAAAACACTGATGGTCCATTGGAGATCAAAGATGGAGTGGTATATGTGCCAGGAATTGAACTAAAAAAACTTTACGGTTATCGAATTACTAAGTTATATTCACCAAAAGTTTTTCAAATTATTCGCGATTTCCATCCTGATGTTATTCACAACCAAACTGATTCGACGATTGGCCAATTTGCAAAAATCGTGGCCAACAAGCTTAAAGCGCCAATTATATATACCTATCACACATCCTATGAGGATTATACCTATTACGCTACTCATGGCTATTTTGATCGTCTCGCCAAACGAATTATTCGGACATACACCATTAATGTCGCTGATAATACGACCGAATTTATTACTCCAAGTTACAAAACCATGCAGTATCTTAGGTATGCTGGAAGCGATATTTATATCAATATTATCCCCACGGGAATTAACTTCGACTTATTTGGAGATGATAAAGTTGATTTCGTTAGGCAACAAGCTTTTAAAACGGAACATGGTATTACACCAGATACGAAAGTATTTTTAATTCTTGGGCGTGTCGCCAAAGAAAAGAGTATGGACTTCTCATTAAAGTGTTTAGCTCTGTATCACTCTCGTCATCCCGAACAAAGTATTAGAGTTATCTTTGTTGGTGGTGGCCCTCAACTAACCGAACTCAAAGAACTTGTCAAAACTTTAGGTATCGGAGACATCGTCGATTTTATTGGCCCTGTTTTAGCTAGTGAAGTCCCATTTTATTACCATATCGCCGATATTTATACATCAGCATCGCTCAC
>JAEZUH010000035.1 GCA_023443485.1 Bacillota bacterium
GAACTACACGATTAATCATAAATGATTATCCTCCTTACTCGTGCTCGACGACAACTAAATGACGTAACACATTCGGATTGTGGCGAACTTTGCGATTGAATTGATACAATGCTTGATCGCCAGCGGACACTTTAATGACAACATAGTAGCCTTTAACTTCATCCTTGACAGGATAAGCTAATTCACGCAAACCAAGTGATTCGTCAACCTTCTTGACTTCCGCACCATTATCGGTGAGAAGCTTGTGAAGATTTTCTTTCTCAGTTGCGCGTCCGGCATCATCTAAATCGGCCTTCAAAATGTACATAATTTCGTAATTGCGCATTTTTTTACCTCCCTTTGGTCTATCTGGCTGCTCACAAGAAGTAGCAGAGAGTAATGCTATAAATAGCACTTGTAATTATACATTTCCAAAGGAATGAGGTCAAGCGCTTGTGTTACGCATATGCATCGCCTACATATTCAGAGCATTTATCTTGACAATTTTCACAAATAAAAGAAAAAAGGAACAAATGTTCCTTAATTTTCTATCTATCCTTCATGGTGGGGAATAGTATCACTTCGCGAATTGAAGCTTGATTAGTTAATAGCATTACCAAGCGGTCAACTCCGAGACCAACACCACCCGATGGAGGCATACCATATTCAAGTGCTTCTACAAAATCGTCATCCATTTCATTTGCTTCACTGTCTCCTAATTCTTTTGCTTTGAGTTGAGCAAGAAATCTCTCTCTTTGATCGATTGGATCATTTAATTCGGTGTAAGCATTGCCAATTTCTTTTCCGTTAACGAACAATTCAAATCTCTCAGTGAAGCGAGGATCTTTTCCCTTTTTGGTTAGAGGAGAAACTTCTATCGGATAAGAGTAAACGAATGTTGGTTGAATTAATTCATTTTGACATAATTCCTCATATAATTCGTTCATTACATAACCAACAGTATTCTTAAATTTATCGAGATGAATTTTATATTGATCAGCAATGGCTTTAGCTTCTTCAAAAGTCTTGATGTCTTTTGCAAAATCAACACCCGTCTTTTCCTTGATGAGATCATTCATAGAAACCCAGCGGAATGGCTTTTTAAAATCAATGATTTTATCTTGATATTGAATGATGGGACTTCCCGTGATTTCTTTAGCTACCGTTCTAATCAATTTTTCCGTAAGAGAACCAATGTGTTTCAAATCCGAGAAAGCTTCATAAATTTCAATGGAGGTGAACTCTGGATTATGGCTGGCATCCATTCCTTCATTGCGGAACATATGGCCAATTTCATAAACCTTTTCCATTCCACCCACGATTAGTCTCTTTAATGGCAACTCAGTAGCAATTCTTAAATAGAAATTGCGATCAAGAGTGTTGTGATGAGTGATAAATGGGCGAGCGCTTGCACCACCTAAAATAGGATTAAGAACGGGGGTTTCAACCTCGACAAAACCTTTACTATCTAGGAAATTTTGAATTGCACGGATAATTCTTGGACGAGTAAAAGCAATATTCCTCGACTCGTCATTAACGATGAGATCAAGATATCTTCTGCGACTTCTCTCTTCAATATCAGTAAGTCCATGGAACTTTTCGGGAAGAGGATGTAAACATTTGGTGAGGTGAGTGTACTTCAAAACTTTTATCGTTAGTTCACCAGTCTTTGTCATCATGATATAGCCTTTCAAACCGACGATATCGCCAAGGTCGGCTAAGCGGAAAACATTATAAGATTTTTCGCCGATGACATCGATTCCAACATAGGCTTGAATGTTACCAGTTTTATCAGTGATGTTTACAAAGGAAGCCTTGCCCATTCTACGTAGGGCTTTAATTCTTCCCGCGATTGACACTTCAAGATGCAATTTCTCAAGTGCTTTAGCAGATTTTTTTCCACAAATTAAACGAATGTCAGAGATTTGATGACTGACTTTGTATGATTGACCAAAGGGGTCGACGCCAAGTTCTCTGTACTTGGGAAGCTTTTCTCTTCTAGCTTGTTCTTGATCGTTAAGTTCCTTAATGTCCATAAATTACACCTCGATTACCTTATTCTAAAATAGTATATGTGAAACTTTGACATATATGTAGTCAAAAATGGATTGAATTCAAAATTGTCTCTAAAGAGTCCAAATCGGTTAGCTCTGTGGCAAGGCGTACTTTGATGGCTTTTGCGCCTGGAAAACCATTGAAAAACTTTGGTGCAATACCTCGATATATTTTCATTGCTCGAAGTTCTCCCATCGTCTTCGTTAACGTTTGTCCCAACTCTAAACACCATTGTTTTTGTTCGTCAAGCATTGGATTGGGAAGCTTCTCACCGGTGCAATAATAGTGATCAATTTGTTTGATAAGGAAGGGATTTCCCATTCCTCCTCGAGCCACCATTACAGCTTCGGCACCTGTTATATCAAGAGCTTCAATGGCTTCGTCTAAGGTGAAAATATTACCCGAGATTATGAGGGGTACGTGCATCTGTTTTTGTAGGTCCTTTAATAATTCATAATGAGGAAACCCACTATAAAGTTCAGCGCGAGTTCTAGCATGGATACAAATAGCATCTACTCCAGCCTTTTCAAGCTCTTCAATCACCTCTAAAAAGTTAACCGACTTGTCATCCCAACCTAAACGAATTTTTGCAGTGACTGGAATGTCAGTAACTTTCTTAATTTCTCGAATAATTTCACCACATAATTTAGGATTTTTCATTAAGGAGGAACCTGCGCCAGTTTTCGTTACTTTGGGAACAGGACACCCCATATTAATATCAAAAAAATCAATATTTTTATTCATTTTCTGCGCTATTTGAGCAGATTTTGCAAGGTTAAATGGATTATACCCAAATAATTGGACACCTATTGGAGCATCGCTTTTATGAAAGCTCAAATATTCTTTGGTCTCATCATTTCCATAGATTAAACCCATATCAGAAACCATTTCAGTAACGCACAATGAAACCCCAAAAGGAATCATGAAATTACGATAACCTACTGATGTTATTCCCGCCATAGGGGCAAGAACGACTTTACCATCAATTTTTAAATTGCCAATTTTCCACATAAGGAAAAGAGAGGAAAGCCTCTCTTATTCACCCTTTTCTTTTGTCGAATCGACTGATTCAACATTCTCTTGAGCAACGTCATTCGCAATGGGTTGAGCATCATTAATGGTAACATTTTCCGTAATGTGATTATTGCTCTTTCCATTTCGCTTCAATTCACGATGTTCAAGCAAATAATCAATTTCTTCTGCGGTGATTTGTTCATATTCGAGGAGTGTCTTTGCAATTAATTCAACATCATCTTTGTTTTCAAGAATGATCTTTTTGGCAAGAGCATGTGAAGAGTCGATAATCTTTCTTAATTCAGCATCGATCTTGGTTGCGGTTTCCACAGAGAAATTCTTTTGTGAACTTGTGTAATCACGGCCGAGGAAAACTGAGCCAGAATCTCTTTCGTATTGAATTGGCCCAAGGGAAGACATTCCAAGTTCGGTAACCATCATTCTGGCAATTTGTGTCGCCATTTCAATATCATTTTGTGCGCCAGTTGAAACATCATCAAAGAATATTTCTTCACTTGAGCGGCCTCCCAGATAACCAATAATACGAGCTTCTAGTTCTTTTTTCGTAAGTAAGAATCTATCTTCTTCGGGTGTCATGCGGACGTGACCGCCTGTATTACCACGAGGAATAATTGTGATTTTTTGAACCTTATCACTATGTGGCCATTTCAAACCAATAATAGCGTGTCCGGCTTCATGATAAGCCACAATGTCTCTTTCATGAGCGTTTAAAGAGCGCGATGATTTGGCTGGTCCGGCAATGCGACGGTCAATTGCTTCGTCAACTTCATCAATACCAATGGCTGTCTTTTCTTTTCGAACCGCCAAGATAGCGGCCTCATTCATAATATTTTCAATATCAGCACCTGAAAAGCCAACGGTTCTTTTGGCTAAGGCGTGGAAATCAACATCCGATGAAATTTTCTTATTTCTTGAATGGACTTTGAAGATATCTTCTCGTCCTTGACGATCAGGAAGAGAAACGGTAATTTTGCGATCAAAGCGACCCGCTCTTAATAAGGCTGGATCTAAGACATCATCGCGGTTAGTAGCAGCGATAACGATAATGCCTGAATTATCAGAAAATCCGTCCATTTCAACGAGCAATTGGTTAAGGGTTTGTTCACGTTCATCGTTACCACCACCTAAACCAGCACCTCTTTGTCTACCGACAGCATCAATTTCATCAATGAAAACTAAACATGGAGCGTTTTCTTTGGCGACTCGGAACATATCTCTAACACGACCAGCACCAACGCCGACAAACATTTCGACAAAGTCAGAGCCAGAAATGGAATAGAAAGGAACGCCAGCTTCGCCTGCAACTGCTTTAGCTAAAAGTGTTTTTCCACATCCTGGAGGCCCCACTAATAGAATGCCTCTGGGTAATTTTGCTCCAAATTTGGAGAATTTCTTTGGTTCTTTTAGATAGTCGACAATTTCTTTCATCTCGACTTTCTCTTCTTCTGCTCCAGCAACATCAGAAAATTTGACCTTGCTTGATGTTTCACGACGAGCGCGGGATTTATTGAATTCCAATGCCTTATTATTGGCTCCAGAAATTGAGCCAGACATTCTTGTTAATAGGAAGATAACCAAAATAGCACTACCACCTAACATGATTAAGGTTGGTCCCCAAACATCCCACCAAGATGGTGTGTATGGTTTCGAAAATACGGCTTCTTGATTGACATAATCCGCACTATGTACCAAATCTTCGATGGAAATATCAGCGACAGAAATCGTGACCTCAGGATTGGTGTTTGCAAAATCATCAACTTCAAAATCTTTAGGAGTTGAATAGTAACTTGGACTGATATAAAGATAATAATTTGTTCGGGTCTCTTTTGATGTTTCTTGATTAACATGGGTATAAGTACCGCTAATTTTAATTATTCCAGAATCATAATATGTTTCAGTAACGGTCTCGACTTTTTCATTTAATAAAGATTCAACAAACTGATAGCTGCTCAGCTTATTTGAACTACTAAATAAATTGGTAAATAGCATAATCATTAAAAATATGAAACTGATTATAACTACAAAAGAAAAAACAAAGTTTAACGGTGAGCGTCTTCTTTGGGGTGCTTGTTGATCTGCCATAGCATACCTCCTTAGGGCATTAGCCTAATTTGCTAATTAAAAGAATTATACATTATTATAGGCACATGAAAAAAGCAAAACACTTATTTTACATAAAAATTAATATTTTTAGAGGGGACAAAATCCGGCTGATAACGAGGAACATAAATTACAACACCTTTTTTGTTGAGAATTACTGGCCAACGTTTTCTTAATTCAAGGGGCATTTTCCAGTCAATAAATAAACGCCTAATAGTTGTCTTATAGCCCGAAACAATATACTCATCATCTTTGTATGCATTTCTAAAAGTAAGAGGAAAATCCTCCAAAGCAATGTTTCGATTCGAATAGTTTTTTTGGAAATCGGCGTAGAAGAACATCGTTTCCATTTGGCTTGGCGAGTCCATGACAAAAGAATAATCAATAGGCTCAATGGGAAGTGAAAAATGGCATTGATTATATGCTTTAATAAATATAATATTTTTAACCTTCGTTTCAATATTTGGTTTTACTGATTCGAGTAGTTTTCTCACTTGCTTGACAAATCGCAAAGAAATCTCAAAATTTGGTTTTACTTTTCTTCCTAAAAATGTAAGAGCATAGGCCAGCTCTCGATCATCAAGCCTCTTGAGAAAGTCACATTTATTAGCTTGTTCAATTTCAACTTTGCTTCTAAGAGCAAGTAGCTCAAGATTTTTATCATTGATCTCTTTTAATATCTCTTCTCTTTTTTCATCGCTTAATTTTTCAACAATTTCGTGGCGGATTATGTTTCTTTGAAATTGGTCGGTTAGATTAGATGAATCAATAGAAAAAGGAATATTATTTTCGATGCAATAAATTGCCAAAGAACTTTTTTTGCAATCAAGTAAGGGACGAATTACATGCATGTTTAATATAGTTGTTTCTTTTTGGATTCCGAAATTTTTAACGAGGCTTTTGCGCTTTTTTTGCAATAAATATGTCTCAATGTTGTCATCTTGATTATGTCCAACAAGCAAATAATCAATATTTAAAAGGGTATATAAACCTTGAAAAAACTCGTAACGAATATCTCTGCATCTCTCTTCGACATTGGAGGTAATTTTTTCTTCCACATTGTGTATATATAAAGGAGTTCCGTTGGCTTTGCAAAATTCACTTAAGTCTTTTGTTTCTTCTTGCGATTCTTTCCTTAAATTATAGTTTACATGGGCAACTGAAAAAGAATAGTTTCCTTTCAATAATAAAGATAACAAGGCCATTGAATCAGGGCCAAAAGAACATGCTAATAGGTACTTTTTTGTAGGATTCAAATTAAGATTCATTTTGTGTTTTCTCAATAGAAAGAATTTCGCTCGTCGCGATTTCTTTTTTTCCACGCAATTCGATGATAATTTTTGCTTTAATTAAACGCTGCCCTAGAGATACACATAAAACATCATTGCTTTTAACCTCTGTTGATGGTTTAGCGATTTTGTCATTAACTAAAACACAACCCTTTTCTAATAAGGATTTTGCAATTGCTCTTCGCTTAATAATTGCGGTTTGTTTCAAAACTAAATCTGCTCTCATACTTCTTCTATTATTTTATTATTAATCAAGACATTTACCAAACTCTTTAATATGTTCTCTAAATCAGAAATCCAATTCTGCCTTTTCGTTAAAGATATTTTAAATTTGTTATTCAAGTAGCTAATCTTTACAACTTGGAGAAAAGGTATGACTGATTGGAACAGCATGTTGCCTATTCCTCTAATCCTTATATAATCATCGCCAAGTATTAATTCAATCATCTGAACTTTTTCTTGCAGGGATTCCACTCTCGCCTCTTTGACTAATAAATCGATATTTCTTTTTTTAAACAAAAGTTCGACTTCAGGTGGAATCTTTCCAAAGATATCACGAGTTCTGATCTTCGTAGAAGCTAGTGCTTCGATAGATGGGGACGACAATATTTCCTGGTAAAGTTCAATTTTATCTGAATCATTGGCAAAAGTGTCAGGTATAAAAGCATCAATGGATAAAGTGGGTGCGGATTCGACTTCCTCAATCTTCTCGCCAGTCATTTTTTCCTTAACGGCTTCATTTAATAACTTGATATACATATCGAGACCAATGGAATCGATAAAACCAGCTTGTTCGGGTCCGAGAACATCTCCCGAACCACGAATCATTAAATCTCTTTGGGCAATTTTGTAGCCTGAGCCTAGTTCAGTAAAATCTTGAATTGCTTTTAATCTTTTTTGAGCTTTTTCTTTAAGTATTTTATGAGGTGAATACATTAAATAGGCATAAGCAATGCGATCACTTCTACCCACTCTTCCTTTAATTTGATATAACTGAGCAAGACCATAGTTTTCACTATCTTCGACAATGATCATATTGGCGTTGGGAATATCGATTCCGTTTTCAATTATAGAGGTGCAAACTAAAACATCAATTTCGCCGTTATAGAACTTCATCATCGTCTCTTCAATGTCTTCTTTATCAATACTCCCATGAATAACTCCAATCGATATTTCAGGCATTAAACGATGGAGGCGGTTCGCGCACATGTATAGGGTTGAAATATTGTTGTGAAGATAAAAAACCTGTCCTTTTCTTCCTAACTCTCTTTGAATTAGTTCCTTTGCGATATCGATATTAAAAGGAATGACATATGTCTGAATGGGCATACGAAATTGCGGAGCAGTATTGATAATCGACATTGATCGAACACCAAGCAAAGATATCTGAAGAGTCCTAGGAATTGGAGTCGCGGTTAGAGTTAAAACATCAATATTATTTTTGATTTCTTTTAGTCGTTCTTTTTGCTCGACCCCAAATCTTTGTTCTTCATCGATAATCAATAAACCAATGTTTTGAAATTCGATTTCTTTGGATAGTAAACGATGAGTTCCAATTACCAAATGGGTGGTTCCGTTTTTAATGCCTCTAATTTGTTCTTGCTGCAGTTTTTCAGGAATTAATCGCGAAAACACTGCAATTTTGACATCAAATTTCGAAAATCGCTCTAAGGCAAGTTCGTAATGTTGTCTTGCTAGCAATGTTGTTGGACAAAGTATCGCAACTTGTTTTCCCGAATTAATTGCCTTAAAAGCCGCCCTAAAAGCTAGTTCAGTTTTACCATAGCCGACATCTGCACAAAGGAGTCTATCCATCGGGGAAGAGGACTCCATATCAGCTTTAATATCTTCCATGGCTCTATCTTGATCAGGTGTCAATTCATAAGGAAAGGCTTTTTCAAATTGCTCTTGAAATTCATCATCCTTAGAGAAAGCAAATCCCTTTGCCTTACTTCTTTCAATATATAAATGCATGAGCCGTTCAGCTAAGTCATTTACTCTTTGTTTTATTTTCTTCTTGGTGTTTTCCCAATCTTTACTATGAAGACGAGATAAACGAGGAGCAGAACCTTCTTTGCCTAAATATTTCCTCACCAATTGGAATTGAGAGAGAGGCACATAAAGAAGTTCACCGCCATGATAAGCAATTTTTAAATAGTCACGATGGATGTTATCCACTTCTAAATTGATTAGTTCGACGAATTGGCCAATTCCTTGATATTCGTGAACGACATAATCTCCGGGCTCTAAATCTTCATATGACTTAAGGATTGTTGCTTCTTTAAACCGACTATCAAAACGAGCAGTTTTGACCCGATCGTTAAACAATTCAGTGCTTGTTAAATAAACAATTTTTTCATCCGGCAAGACAAATCCTTGAGGAAGGGAAAAAGCGGTCAAACCAACTTTTGACTCCGGCAAAGAAAACTCGTTTACTATTTCACAATGGTGACCTAACTTATATAGTCCCTCTTGCACAACATTGATATGTTCATTTTTCGAAAGCGAAAAAACAATTTGATAGTCTTCATTTAAGTAACTTTGAATAATCGAAAACATATCGACTGTTTTGCTGGCTTGAAAGGGAACGTTTTTCAAAGAAAAAGAGATATCATCAGGATGGGAATAAAATTCTGAAGTAGTAATAATGTTATTCCCGGAAAATGAAGTTAATCGATTGATATCTTGATAGAAAGATAGGTGGCTAATTGCCAGTCTTTTCTCGAATAATTCTCCTAAATAATTATTTGATTCTTTCACCAATAATTCATTCGATTGAATGATTGATTCTTTTTCGACAAATATTTTGGTAAATGACTTGCAATAATCAAAAAGAGAAAAGGGTCTATCAAGCAATTGTCCATAATATTTATAGATTCTTTGACTTGATTCAAAAGAGATGATTTTGTCGATATCTTCAGTAAGATTATCTCTAAGAATTTCAAAATCACTACGAGAAATATGCTTCTCATCACTTTCAAGAATATCGAGGAGTTTTTCTGGACCATTTTTCAGTTCCGCGTTTCCGAGAATTATATCGCTAGCTGGAAGAACAACGGTTTCTTTAATAGAAATGGTTGAAGTTTGAGTGGCGATATCAAAATAACGCATCGATTCAATCTCATCCCCATAAAATTCGATTCGTACGGGAGAATCATTGTTGACCGAGAAAATATCTAATATATCCCCCCTAATTGCAAATTGAAGAGATTGATCAATCTTATTGACAAGACTATAACCATTCCTAACCAGTCGCTTCTTCAATTCACTTAAATCATAGGAATGGCCGACTTCTAAATTGATAATTTGTTCTTTGAATAGAGAAGGGGATGGTAAATATCTTGTTGCAGAAGCAACATTAGCAATTACAATTTGAGCTTGTCCTGAAACTATCCTGCTTAAGGCGAATAATCTCTGAGCTACCATCTCTTTTGATTGGACCATATTTTCCGCTCGAATTAGTTCATCGCTGGGAAAAAGATAGATATCTTTAGAATCGACAAAAGAAGAGATAAAACCATAAATCTTTTGAGCTTGATATAAATTTGAAGCTAAGATGAGATATTGATCATTAGTTTGACGATACGCAGTTGCAGTAAGTAAGGAAATCCCGATGGAACTATCAACAACAAAATGCCCTTTCCTAGCTAGAAAGGGGGGGATGACATTACTATTTTTTAACTTATCAAATAGATTCAATAATTTACTAATCTCCTAATTAAATGTATTCATCGCGTAGTCGAATCCCTTT
Source organism: Bacillota bacterium (assembly GCA_023443485.1). Taxonomy (GTDB): domain Bacteria; phylum Bacillota_I; class Bacilli_A; order RFN20; family CAG-826; genus JAAYDH01. The sequence goes on from JAEZUH010000035.1 coordinate 10,210, forward strand.
TTAAAAGCGACTTTAATCGCTTCCATGGAAGACTCGATTGCTTGATTAATTAATGGCAATTCATCTTTTAATGGCTTGCCAAGCACATAGTCAATTGTATCGAATTCTAACGGTTCTCCAATGCCAATGCGAATGCGTTTAATGTTTTCACTTTTTAAGGCTTCAATAACGTTTTGCATTCCTTTATGACCGCCAGAAGTGCCACTTTTTCTAAGTCGAATTTGCCCTGGGGCTAAGGCCATATCATCATAGATGATAATGATGTCTTCGATGTCAATTTTGAAATAATTGACAACCTCGCTGACCGCTAGACCGGAGAGATTCATGAAAGTGGTTGGTTTAAATAATAAGACATCTTCATCTAAGATTTTTCCACGCCCTAAAAGACCATGGAAAATATCTTTATCGACATCAATTTTAGCGGCTTCGCTAAGCAAATCGATGGCCATAAAGCCCATGTTGTGACGAGTTTTTTCGTATTTTTTTCCCGGATTACCTAAACCGACAATTAGTTTCATTTTCAGTCCTGCCGATTATTATAACAAACTTAAAAACAAAAGCATATCTTAACAAAGATAACTATTCTTGGTAGACTAAAAAGCACATGAAAGCAAAAAACTGGTTTAAAAAATTTCTAGCCGGAATGGGAATTGGCGCTGGTGCAGCTATTCCTGGGGTTAGTGGCTCGGCAGTGGCAGTTGTTTTAAAAGTCTATGAATCAATTATTTGGGCTGTCACTAATTTCCGAAAGAAATTCAGTCGCTCCTTTGCTATTTTGTTGCCGATTTTGTTGGGCATTATTTTTGCTGTAATTCCATGTATTTGGTTATTTGATCGCGCTCTTGAACAATTTGTCTTTGGCATTATTTGCATTTTTGCCGGCTTTCTAATTGGTTCATTTCCCGGAGTGGTCGACGAGATAAAAGATGTGAAAATTACCAAAAAATATATCATATTAGCGATTTTGGGAGCCTTGTTTGTCATTGCTCTCGGAATAGTTTCCGTTTTGTTCGGAGGAAAAATGGACCTTAACAGCCATTTTGACGATATGTCTTGGTGGTTTATTCTTATCCTAGTTCCTGTTGGAATTATCGCTGCTGTGGCTCTCACAGTTCCGGGTTTATCAGGTTCGTTAATTCTTCTCATTCTCGGTTTTTATAAGCCATTATTGGAAAACACTATTCAATGGGTAAAAGAAATATTAACCGCTGGTGATTTCTCCAACACTTGGAAGCTGTTTGCAATGCTCGGAGCTTTTGCAATAGGAGTCCTTATCGGAGTAGTAATTACTTCAAAAGCGATGAAATTCTTTATTGGAAAACATCATAATGGGACATATTTCGCCATCACAGGCTTTGTCTTTGGTAGTATCTTGGTAATCTTCTTTAACATGGTGATTTTCAATTACTATCTTGTTTGGGCTGGTCAAACAATCGAAGGGTACAATCCAATTATGGGTATGGAATTTGAGATTCCTATCGGCATTTTGTTATTAATTGTATGTGCGATATTGTCATATATGTTAGTTCGTTTTTCACGAAAAAAACCAAAGGAGGAGAAATATGACTTGGGAGCTTAATTTTTTGGAGTGGCTCACTAGAGCTAATGCAAATCCATCATTAGATTGGTTAAGTTGGATTTTCGATATTTTTTCGCTAGCTTGTGATAAGGGGCTTATCTGGATATTAGCGGCTATCGTGATGTTGTTTTTCAAAAAATGGAGAAAAACCGGCTTAGTGCTTGGTTTTGCTCTAGTAGTTTTTGCCATGCTTGGCAATAACATCATCATCAAATATTCTTTCCAGAGACCTCGTCCTTTCGAAATTGGGGTTATCGGCCAAACTCTCTTTGAGAGAGTAAGCGATTGGATGCTTCCAAGCGGAAGTTCTTTCTTGGGCTTTTTCGAAGTTCCAGATTCTTATTCATTCATGTCCGGTCACTCATTCTCTTCAGCTTTATGCGCTACGATAATTTTCTATTATCATCGCAAGACTGGTATCGTGGCCATCGTTGTCGCGACCATTATTGCTTTTTCTCGTCTCTATTTTGGCGTTCATTACCCCACGGATGTCATCGCGGGAGTTATCTTTGGAGCTGGTTCAGGCATCCTATCGATTTTCTTAGCAAATAAGTTCTACGATCGAATCGTTGCTTGGATCATTAAGCTATTCAAAAAGAAGAAGTCAGAGAACGCTTAATTCTTGAACTAGTTTATATTCAAAACCTTTCTATTATCAAGAAAGGTTTTTTATAATTAAAAAAGGTCCAGGAGAAGTCTTGGACCTTAATGTTGTTTAGAGTTGGACTCAAATACGAGAAAGGGTGATTGTCGCACTAGAAGATGAGAGACTATCAACAGTGAATGACCAACCAAGGTTAGTGTTGCTATTGAGTTTTCCAGAATTGACAAATTGAGAAGCATAAGTGCCCATTGCGAAGGTGTCACCAAGTTTGAAGAGATCGCTAGAAGAGAGATCAGCGGTTGGTTTATAACTTGAGAATGTATTATTTCTAATTAACTGCAATAGATTATAGTCTGCATAGCTTGATCCAAGAGGAGAGATATAATCTTTAGCTTCAGCAGAATAATAGGTATTCGACATGGCAGTATAGACATTGCTCAAATTTGGATTGGTGGATAAGGTGGTTTGATAACTGCCAGAGACATATCTCGTCAATCTTGCATCAACGTGCCATAGGCGAATGCCAGGAACAGATGGTCCTTTTGGATATCCGCCACTATATTGATGAGCAGAATCAAACTCATTCAAGCCAGTTGGAGTATATAACTCAAGGAGCATATATTCATCAAATGGAGAATCATTGGTGTTCCAGCTTGGAGTTAAGAGAATTAAATCATGGCTGCTTTGGAAGTCACCGATGGTGATCGTAACACTTGACAAGGGAATATAAGGTTTCGCCCAGCCAGCCGCCATCACTGAGAATGGATCATGGCCTCCAACGTTATAGTCTTGCATGGAGAAGCCACCAGCAGGATTGTATTGGTTACTATAATCATAGTAATCATCTAATCCGAAGACGTGGCCCATCTCATGAATATAAGTGTGAGTATCAACGCTGCAATAAGAGGTATCGCCACTTGCGTAAGATGAACCAGCGCGGCTTGAAGCGGTGAGGCTTCCATACATGAAGTCATATGAGGCCCAGAAATAAACATTTGGACCTGGGTTAACGACAGAATTTAGAGTGGTTTTTTGTAGCCAGAAGCAGTAAGCCCACATATTGTAGTCATCAATCGATTCACTATTGGTTAATGCACTATAATCTGGAGAACCATAGATGAGCATGATTCCATCGAGGTAACCATTATCATCGCGATCATAATCGCTTCTTGATTCGCTGGGGTTGTTGCTGAAGTACCAATTGGTGGCAGACTCGACAAGCATTGAGGTAAGATCGCTTCCATCAGTCTCACTATAATAATAGGTTGAATACTGGTTAGCTGGATACCAATCAGTAACGGTTCCTTCAAGAGTAAGAGCGCCTTTAGATTGTTCTTCATAGAATGATTTAACGCTGTTCCAGCCAGTTTCAGCTTCAGTGCCAAAGTAGGCTTTTTGCAAATCAGAACGCACATTAGATTTCTTAGCCTCCGATGTGATATAGGTGCTTGAATCAAGGAACCAAACAGGGATGACTAAAAGTTTGCCAGTTCCAACAGTGGGGCAACTATCAATGTTGTAAACATTATTCTCAACATAATCCATATAGGTGGATTGAAGAGTGACTTTTTCTACTTCAGGGGCAACAGAGACGGAAACTGAACAAGTGGCAGTAAATCCACCATCTTCAGAAGTCGCAGTAATTGTGGCGCTACCTTCGGTAAGGCCGGAGACAACTCCGTTTGTAACGGTAGCCACTGCTTCGTTGTCGGAATCCCAAGTGACATTCTTATTAGAAGCGTTGCTCGGCGTAAAGGTAACAACGAGCTGACTAGTTTGATCAGTATAAATTTCTAAATTGCTTGGGGATAAAGAAATGCCAGTCGCATCAACGTAGGAAACAGTGACTGCACAAGTGGCGGCCACACCACTTCCATCTTTAGCTGTCGCGGTAACAGTCGCCTCGCCTTCGCTAACGGCGGTCACTAGACCATCGGCGACACTGACGGATTCATCATCTGATGTCCATCTTAATGACTGAATAGTTGCATCAGCCGGGAAGATAGTTGATGTCAATTGATAAGTTTCATTAACCGATAAATTTAGTTCAGTCTCATTTAAGACGATGTTTGTCACTAAAGTAGTAAAAATATTAAAGTCACAAGCCGTAACAGCGAATGACATTAATATCGTTAGAGGGATTAGTTTTAATATTTTCTTCATATTCTTCTCCTTAGTTATGAACTACTAAGATTACTCACTTTATTCCTATGAATCAAGAATTTTTTCTCGGAATGTCGTTTTTTTATAATCACAATAAAATTATACCCAAAAACATTATTAAAGTCATTTAAAGGACAATTATTTTATTGACAAGTTCGTATGCGAACCTTAGACTATATGAACTATGAAAAAAGAAAAGCTTTGCCCACTGAATAAAGAACCAGAACTACTTGGTCTTTTTCGCTATCTAAATAAACAACTCGATTTATCGTTTAATGCTCGGCTCGAAAATCTCGGGTTAACTAGTCAACAAGGTCGAATAATATTTTATATTCACCGTCACAATAAGATTTTAAATGAAATCATTAAACAAAGTGATTTAGAACGCCACTTCCACTTGAGTAAATCGACAATCAGTGGATTGGTAAAGAGATTAACAAATAACGGATTTATTGAGAAGGCAGATGCGCATCATCACTTCGCAATTAGTCTCACCGAAAAGGCTAAGTTGACAATAAATAACTTTAAGAAGGCCAATGAGGAAATGAGAGACAAACTACTGAAAGGATTTTCAGAAGAAGAGAAAGAAAAAATGAAACAATCATTGAAACTTATGATTGAGAATATGGAGGGCAAAAGAGATGTGGAATAAAATTAAACTGATTTTAAAGAGCGTTAGACAATATAAGAAGTACGCGATATTAACACCATTATTCATGGTCGGCGAAACTCTTTTAGAGAGTTGTTTGCCTTTCATCATGTCCATTTTCATTGACGTGGCGTTGAAGACAGGTGGAATTAGTGACTTTACTACTCTTTATGAAACGAGTAATCTCCCCTTCAAAATAAGTTTGATGTGGTTGATTGTCGCGATGGTCAGTATGGCTATGCTCTCCTTGTTTTTTGGAATTATGGGTGGTCGCTATGGCGCTAAAGCTTCTGTCGGACTAGCCACTAACCTAAGAGGCGATTTATTTCGCAAGATTGAATCTTTTTCATTTGCCAATATTGACAAATTTTCTACCTCTAGTCTCGTCACTCGCATGACAACAGACATCCAAAGCGTTCAACAATCATTCCAAATGTTGATTCGCATTGTTTTCCGCGCTCCATTAATGATGATTTTCTCGGCTATTATGGCATTTGCCACCGGAGGACATGTCGCTTGGATTTTTATCGCTCTGATCCCAATACTAGGGGGCGGATTATTCCTCATTATTCGCGGAGCAATGAAAATCTTTACTCGAGTATTTAAACGATATGACAAGCTCAATGAATCAGTTCAAGAGAATGTCTCAGGAATTCGCGTCGTCAAATCATTTGTTCGTGAAGAGTTTGAAAAAGAAAAATTCAATAAAGCGAGTGACAATATCACTTACGATTTCGTAAAAGCTGAGAAACTGATTTCTTTAAATAATCCTTTAATGAACACTACTGTGCATATTTCTAATCTACTTGTCGTTGGAATTTGTTCCTATTTGATTTCTAAAACAGCAGGTTGGGATCCTAGTGGTGAGGGACGCCCCGTTTTTAATGGCGTATCGGTTGGTCAACTTTCTGCCTTATTAACTTATGGAATTCAAATTTTGATGTCCATATTGATGATTGCTGGAATCTTGGTCATGTTCGCTATGTCTTTCGAAGCTATTCGCCGCATTGGAGAAGTGCTCGAAGAAAAGCCGAGTATCATCAATCCGGAATATCCTGTTATGGAAGTTGCCGATGGCTCGATTAATTTTGACAATGTTGATTTCAAGTATTCCTCAAAGGCTGAAAAAAACACTTTAGAAGATATCAATATCCATATTAAGCCTGGCCAATTCATCGGCATATTAGGATCAACTGGTTCTGGAAAAACCAGTGTCGCGAACCTTATTTCTCGTCTCTATGATGTTTCAAGCGGCGCGGTTTTAGTCGGGGGTCATGATGTTCGTGAATATGATATCAAGACACTCCGCGATAATGTCGCGGTTGTCTTACAAAAGAACGTTTTGTTCTCTGGAACCATCGCCGACAACTTGAAATGGGGTAACGAAAACGCTACCACCGAAGAGATGACAAGAGCTTGTGAAATCGCTCAAGCTCAAGAGTTCATCTCCCAAATGAAAGAAGGATTAAATTCCCGCATTGAACAAGGCGGATCAAATGTTTCAGGTGGACAAAAACAGAGACTATGTATCGCTCGGGCGATTATCAAGAAACCAAAGGTATTGATTCTCGATGACAGCACCTCTGCAGTCGATACCAAGACTGATCGTTTAATTCGTAGAGGTTTAAAAGAGGATCTTCCCGAAATGACCAAAATTGTCATTGCTCAACGCATTTCTTCAATTGAAGAAGCGGATCAAATTATCATCTTAAACGATGGAAAAGTCGATGCAATCGGCACTCACGAACAATTAATTGCTCATAACCAAATTTACCAAGAAGTGTATTACACGCAAAATAGAGCAGGAGGTGAAAAATAGTATGCCACCAATCAGAATCGGAGAGAGAGGCCGCGCCAAAAAAGGCACGATGCTTCGCCTTCTCAAACAATTATTTAAATTGTATCCTGGACGTCTTATCGTCAATGCTTTCTGCGTTGTCTTTAACGTTTTTGCTAATCTATGCTCATCGATCTTTAGTGGATTGATTGTCAGTATCTTAAATGCGGCGATAAAAGAAAATGGCGGGGCCTTTAATATCTTTGATATTACAAGAATGTATACCGGATCAGCGATGGGAAATAGTTTTACCATTACTTCAAACATCCCGATTCTCCTCATCGGAATGGCGAGTATCTATTTCTTAGGCATTTTTGCTTCTTGGTGGTGGACTCGCTCAATGGCGATTATCACCCAAGATTTCCTCAACAAATTCCGCAAGAAAATGTTTAATCACATGCAAGATCTCCCAATCAAGTACTTCGATACCCACGCTAGAGGCAACACTATGTCAATCTACACCAATGATATCGACACGATTCGCCAATTTATTTCCCAATCATTACCGGAAATTCTTCGCACCACTTTAGCAGTTAGTTTCAGTTTAGCTTTGATGCTCGTCAACAGCGTCTGGATGACTCTTGTCGTCTTGATGGGAACTGGGGTTGTTCTTTTAAACACCAAGTTTATTGGTGGAAGAGCCAGCAAATACTTCATTAAGCAACAAAGGGCAATCGGAGCGGTGGAAGGCAATATTGAAGAGTCCATCAATGGCTTAAAGGTCATCAAAGTATTCACCCACGAAGAAAAGTCAGCAGAAGAATTCGACAAGTTAAACGAAGAATTATCTTCATATTCAACCAAAGCCAATATCGCCGGAAACATCACTATGCCAATTAACGGAAACATTGGAAACTTTACCTATGTTCTCACCGCATTTATGTGTTTCTTGATTTTCGCAGTTCCAGGGTTTAAAAATCTCACTCTCACCAGTGGTTTAGTCGATATGTATCTCAACACCACAGCTTTCAGCTCCACCATTGTCACCTTCTTAATGCTCAACCGCATGTTCAACAACAACATCGGCAACTTGTCTCAACAAGTGACTTTCATCGTTATGGGTATGGCGGGGGCTTCTCGTTGCTTTGATTTATTAGATGAGAAACCTGAAGTCGACAATGGTTATGTCTACCTCACTAATGTGGTCCATAACGAGGATGGAACCTTCACCGAATCTGATGAACACACTCATCACTACATGTGGAAGTATCCTCATAAAGATGGCACGATTGAATATCGTGAATTAAAGGGCGATATCATCCTCGATCATGTTGATTTTGGTTATAAAGAAGATAAATTAGTCCTCAAGGATATATCTGTCTACGCTCGACCTGGACAAAAGATTGCTTTAGTCGGGGCAACTGGAGCAGGTAAAACCACTATTACTAACTTAATTAATCGTTTCTATGACATCGCCGATGGCAAAATTCGTTACGATGGCATAAATATCAATAAGATTAAAAAGGCCGATTTAAGGAGGTCTTTAGGCATTGTTTTACAGGACACCAACCTATTCACTGGCACGGTTATGGAAAACATTCGCTACGGAAGACTAGAAGCCACCGATGAACAGGTCTATGATGCAGCAAAAATCGCTAATGCATATGATTTTATCACTCGTTTGCCCAATGGTTTCAACACGATGCTCAGTGGAGATGGATCAAATCTATCACAAGGTCAAAGACAATTGCTCTCCATAGCCCGAGCCGCTGTGGCGGACGCTCCCGTAATGATTCTTGATGAAGCGACTTCATCGATTGATACTCGTACGGAAAAACTCGTTCAACAAGGTATGGACAAATTGATGGAAGGTCGCACTGTCTTTGTCATTGCTCACCGTCTTTCCACCATTCAAAATAGCGAAGCCATCATGGTCCTCGAAGATGGTGAAATTATCGAAAGAGGAAACCACAGAGATTTAATCGGCGTAAAAGGAATATATTATCAACTTTATACTGGAGCCTTTGAACTCGAATAGAAGTTATTGTTCAGTTCTTGTTAAAGGAAGATCCGCTCGCGGATTTTCTTTTTTTATGATTGTTAAATAAATGATCAGCAGATATAAACCAGCGACTAAAGCCACTGCCGCATTAGCGAGGAAGTAAATGAAAAGGTTGCTGGTGGAGGGAGCCAAGAAGTTAAAGATGGTATCGTTAACCGTATTGAATAAGAAATGAAAGATAATGCACATCGAAATGCTTCTTCCATATTCATAGATAAACCCAAGAATAATACCCAATCCAAAAGTATAGATAATTTGAATGAAATAGGACGGATTAAAAGTGATGAGATAATTAGTGATGTG